>SLSP01000523.1 GCA_007130345.1 Thermoflexales bacterium | reverse complement strand
GGGCCAGCATGATGCCGCGCGCAATCGCCAATCCCAGGCCGGGGCCGCCGCCCTTGAACTTGGTCTTGCCCGAAGAGTGGAATTCTAGCTCGCCGGTCTGGTAGAATTTCTCAAAAATCAGTTCTTGCTGCTCCGGGTCGATGCCGATGCCCGTATCAATGATGGCGACTTCTACCATTGGCTCCCCGTTGGCGTCGATATAGTCCCGCCCCTGGATGGTGATGCGCCCGCCATCCGGCGTGTACTTGATGGCGTTGGTGATAAGTTGATAGAAGACCTTGTAGATCAGGTCGGCGTCAGAAAGCACCGGAGGCAGGGCTTCGACGTCCGCAATCGTCAGCGTCAGATCGCGGTCGCGCAGCGAGGTCATAAAGCCGATGTGGACGCGCTGGATGATGTCGTGCAGCTTGTTGAATTCCTTGACCATCTTGAGCGCCTGACTGTCGATCTTCGCCACGTCCAGCATACTGTTGACGATCTCGTGCATCCGGTCGCTGCCCGCCAGAATCCCCTCGATGACGCGCTCCAGGCTCTCTTCGGCCTGGACGGCGGCGTTGGTGCGTAGAATCTGCGTGTAGCCCTTGATCACCGTGAGCGGCGTGCGCAACTCGTGAGCCGCCACGTCGATGAAGTCGCTCTTGGTCTTGTCGAGCTGCTCCAGGTTCTCGTAAGCGCGGTTCAGTTCCTCCGTGCGCTCCGCCACCATCTGCTCCAGCTTCTCGTTGAAGCGGGTGATTTCGGCATAGAGGCGGGCGTTTTCCAGCGCGATGCCGGCCTGCGCGGCGAACGCTTGCACCCAGGTGGCCTCCTCGTCGCCAAAGGCCCGCGCCTCCTTCCGCGTCAGCGAGATCATGCCGATGATGTGGTCTTTGGCGATCAGGGGGACGCCGAGCCAGGAGCGATTCAGCGGCAGCCAGTCCACCTGCTGCCATCCTTGCTCCTGGGTCACATCGTGGATGATGATGGGCTGCCCCTTGCGGGCCAACTGCTGGTAGACATCGCCCTCGCGGATGGGCATTTCTATGTCTTGCGCGCGGGCGTCGTCGGGGAAGCCGCGCTGCGCCACAGTCTTGAGCCGCTCTCCCTGCTGAATCATCACCACGCCCCGCGTGTAGGGCATGAGGGAGGCGAGCAGGTCGAGGATGCTGCCGGGGACTTCGCTCATATCCAGGCTGCTGGTCAGCGCGCGCCCGGCCTCTTCTAGCAATTCGGCCAACTGGCGGCGCTGCTGCTCGGATTCGTAAAGCTGCGCGTTACGGATGGCGATGGCGATCTGCGCGGCGAGGCTTTCCAGTACCACGCGATCTTCATCGCCAAAGGCCGCCCGGCGATCACTGGCGATGTTCAGCACGCCAAAGGCGCGTTCGCCCATCCGCAAGGGCAAGGCCAGTTCAGAAGCCACATCGGGCAAGGCCTCAACGCGCAAGAAATCACCGGTGGCGGTCACATCATCCACCAGGCGGTATTGTCCGGTGCGGCATACCGCGCCGATGACGCTGCGCGCGTCCAGGGATACCGTAAAGCCCGTGTCCAGCATCTTCTGTCCCGCGCTCCCGGTGCCGGCCCGCAGACAGATGGTATTGTCGGCCTCGTTGAGCAGCCAGACGCCGACGAAGTAGTACCCGAATTGGGTCTGAATCAACTCGACGACTTTGGGGAGCAGGTCATCCAGCCCCAAAATCGACGTGGCCTGTTGGCCGACCTGGTTGCTGGTTTCCAACTGCACCGCGCGCCGCGAAAGCACGGCGTTGGCTGTCTGCAAGGCTGCGGTGCGCTCCTCCACCCGCTCCTCCAGGGTGCGCGTCCACGCTTCCAACTCGCGGTTCGCCACCACCAACCCCTCGTAAAGATTGGCGTTTTCGATGGCGGTGGCCGCCTGGTTGGCGAAAATCATCATCATATCCAAATCGGCCTGCGAGAAGCGCCCGCTGACGGAGCGGTTATCGGCGTAGATCATGCCGATAAGCTCCGAGCCGGAGAGCAGCGGCACGCACAGCACCGAGCGCAGGTTCAGTTCCAGCACGCTGCTCTGCGCGCCGAAGCGCTCATCGGTGAGGGCGTCTTGCAGCAGCACCGGCTGGCGGGATTGCGCCACCGAGCCGAGCACGGTATAGCTCACCTCGGCCTGCGCCCGCTCCAGCTCTTCCATAGCGATGCCGAGCGCGACCTTGAAGTCGAACTGGCCTTCCTCATCCAGCAGCACCAGGAAGCCGCGCTCGGCCCCGCTCAACTCGATCACCTGATCCATCACGAAGTTGAGCAGCGAGGCGGCGTCGTGGGTCTCGTTCATCCGCACGCTGATGTCGAGCACGCGCTTGAGCTTGTCGCGCATCCGCGCCATCTCGGCGGTCTCGTCGCGCTCCACCATCACCGCCGAGGCGATCTCGTCGAGCACCGCGCTGTCGCCGCGCCGCTTGAGTTGCCGCGTCCACTCGTTGACGATGTCGCGGTTGATCTGCACCTTGTTGAGGTAGTTGCGCCGCAGGCCCTCGTCGCTGAGGGTCTCGATGCCCGTCAACATTTCGTGGTACGCGGTTTGTAGCGCGGCCCAGGCGTCATCACTCAGCGTGTCGGCCGGCGCGTCGGGGTCGGCTTTGAGCACCCGGTAGCGCAGCCACCAGACCTCTTGCCGGGGGAATTCGCCGGTGCCGCCACCGAGCTTGTCCAAGACCTCCACCGCCTCGCGGGTGTACCGGTCGGCGGCGGGCCAATCGTCCAGCGCGAGGTGGACTTCCCCCATCCAGGCCAGGCTGGTGTAGAGGAAGACCACGATGCCGCCCTCGCGCTGCATCTGGCAGGCCACCTCGATGAGGTCGCGGGCTTGCGCGGGATGCTCGCGGGCCTGCGCCACGCGGCCCAGGCCATACCAGTAGATGGATTCGGCGGCGGGATTGCCAATGTCGCGGCTGATGGCGCGGCCTTCTTCATAATACTGCTGTGCCAGCAGATATTCGCCCAAATCGAAGTACACACGCCCTAGCGTTTCCATATAATTCGCCAATACCGCCCGTCCCTGCATATCGCGTTGGATTTGCACGGCGGGATCGATGTAATCGCGGGCGCGGTCGTACAGGCCCAGGCTCCAGTAGACCAGGGCGAGGTTGTTGTAGGCGCGACTGAGCCGGTGGCGGTCGCCGATCATCCGGGCGATGTCCAGCGATTGCTCGTAATAATCGCGCTGGAGCGCCGCGTCGCGGGCGTTGGTGCCCAGGGCGTTGAGGGCGTCGGCCTCGCCGGGGCGATTGTTCAGCATCCGGTAGATGGGGAGCGCGGCCTGCATGTGCGCCTCCGCCTCGTCGATCTTGCCGAGCATCCGGCAGACGCTGCCGAGCCGCCACAGGTTGTTGGCCTCGCCGGAGGGATCGCCGAGCGCGCGGAAAATTGCCAGCGCCTCGGTGTGCGCGGCGTAAGCCGCCTCCGGATCGCCCAACTGGTAGATCGCAATGCCGAGCGAGGTGAGGCTTTCGGCCTCGAGCTTGGGGTCTTCGGCCTGGCGGGCCAGTTCCAGCGCGGCTTCGGCGGTGCTGCGGGCCTCCGCCTGGTTGCCCAGTTGCGAGGCCAGGGCCACTTGCCGCGTGACCACCTCGACCTGGCGGCTGACATCGCCCATCGCGGCAGCCAGTTGCGCCATCTCCTCAAGATCGGCAATTTGGGCCTGGCGGTCGCCCACCATCTTGTAAGCCTCCTCGCGTCCGGCCAGGATGGCGTAGACGACGTTGGGCTTGGGGGTGGCTTGCTCCGCGCGCGAGAAGTCCAGCGCCAGGCTGTAATAGTGGATGGCCGACTCGTTGGCGTAGACGCGGCGGGCCTTATCGCCGGCGATCTTGGCATAGCGCAAGGCGCGGTCGAATTGCCCGGCCTGCTCGAAATGCCAGGCCAGCAACTCCACCACTTCCGATTCGGGGTAGCGCTCGCGGAGGGCTTCGCCGATAGTGGTGTGGCGGCGCGCGCGCTCTTGCACGGGCAGCGTGTTGTAAATTGCCAGCCGCATCTGGTCGTTGCTGAAGCGGTAGGCGATCTCTCCGGCCCGATCCGCCGTCACCAGGACGTGGCGGCGCACGGCTTCTTGCACCAGGCCGAAGAGCGTGTCCGGGGGCAGGTCGGTGATGTCGGCCAGCAGGTCGAAGTCGAGCCACTGCCCCATCACGGCGGCCCAGCGCAGCAGCTCGAGGCTGCGCGCTTCCAGCCGCGAAAGTCGCCGCAGCGCGGATTCCTGAATGCTTACCGGGGTGCGGTTGAGGCCATCGAGATCGACGCGCCACGCTTCGCCGTCGTATTGCAGCAGGTCTTCTTCGACCAGGCTGTGCATCAGGCTTTCGATGAAGAGGGGATTGCCGCCGGATTCGTCCATCAGGCGGGGAAGCAGGCCCGAAGCGAGCGCGGTGGTGTCGGCGGCCCGTCCGATGCCGAGCATCGAGTGGAGCAGGTCGGCGACGGCTTGCTCCGTCAGCAGGTTCAGAGAGAGCAATTCGTAGGGGTGCTCGGTGCCGCTGGTCGAAGTCCGCGAATCGCGGGCGTTGACGAAGCGCGATTGGCCCACCAGTGTATTGAGCGGGTGCGCCCGGTCGATCTCGTCATCCCGATAGGCGGCCACCAGGAGCAGGCGCGCTTCCTGCGCCCGCTGCCCCATATAATCCAGCAACTCGACGGTCTCGGCGTCGGCGTAGTGCATGTCTTCCAGGATCAGCATCAGCGGGCGAGCCGGGGCGATCAGGAAGTCGGCGGCACATTCCAGGAGCCGCTGCTTGTCCATCCCCTGATGATTTACCGCGCCCGTAATGCCGAGGGCGCCGAAGAGTTCGGGCATCAACTGCACCAGCGCGGGGCCGTACTCCTGCAACAATTCCGGGTTGGATGTCCGGTGATAGGCGATCATCTGCTTGAAGATGGCGATCCACGGGCGGTAGGGCGTGCGGGCGTGCTCGTGACACGCCCCCTCGCAGACGAGGACGCGCTGCATCTGCGCGCGGAGGCGCACCTCGCGCACCAGGCGGGTCTTGCCCACGCCCGCCGCGCCGGAGATGAGCACCAGCCGGCCCTGCCCCTGTACCATCCGCATCAGCAGGCCCTGGAGCCGCGCCAACTCGAAGTCGCGCCCGACGAAGGCCCCGCTCTGGATGTAGCCGCGCTTGGTCTCGCGGGTCTCCACCGGGAAGTTGAGGCTGGTGAGGGCGTTGATCTCGCGGATGACCTCGTTCGCGCTGCCGTAGCGCCGGGCGGGGGCCTTGTCCAGCAGCCGCCGGATCAATTGCTGAAGCGCGTCCGGGACGTATTCGGCCACGTCGGCGGGCAGGGTGATGGCCTCTTCGACGTGCTGGCGCAGCACGGTGGTGCTGCTCTCGTCCTTGTAGGGCAGCGAACCGGTGACGATCTCGTAGAGCGAGACGCCGAGGGAGTACAGGTCAGCGCGGTGATCGACGGAATCGCCCCGGATCAGCTCTGGCGCGATGTATTCTGGCGTGCCGCGCAAGCGGAGTTGCCCTTCGCCGCGCGCCTGCCCGATGAGGCCGAAGTCCATCAGCTTGACCTGGCCGTTGGGCATCAGGCGGATGTTGCGCGGCTTCACGTCATAGTGGATGAAGCCCCGCGAGTGGATGTATTGCAGCGCGCGGCACACCTGCACCGCGATTTCGTAGAGCCAGGAGAAGTCGAGCAGGCCCGCCGCGTAATATCGGGATGCCAGCGTGGGCAAATCCTCACCGGAGACGTACTCCATCGTGAAGAAGTACTCTTTGCTATCGGCGAATGTGCCGAAGTCGTACACCTCGACCAGGTTGGGGTGTCGCAACTGCGCCATCGCCGCGAACTCGTACTTGAACTGGGCCAGGTTGCGCTCGCCGAGCAAGTCGGCGCGGATCATCTTGAGCGCGACCATCTGCCCGTTGTTGAGCGTGTCCTCCGCCAGATAGACGGTGCCCATCCCCCCGGCACCCAGTTCCTTGGCTACCCTATAGCGATTGTTGATTAATTGTGACATAATACCCCTCGATAGGTCGGTTAGATTCACAGCCCCCTGCTCCGACCATTACCATTATATACTGAATCGGGGATAATTGGCAACTGGGGCGCGGGGGCAGTCATGTGCAGATTTCCATACATGGTTTGGCATGGTACAATAGCTTTGGCAACCCTTCAGTGGAGGTGATGATGGATTTTAACGAAGCTGAACAGCGTTTTCGATGGTTAGAAGACCAGCGCGCTCGTGGCGTTATCACGATGGAGCAGTACCGCTCGGAGCTTAACTTGTTGCGCTTGACTGATGCGCACGGGCGGTTGTGGATGCTCCAGGAGCGCACCGGTCAGTGGTTTGTCCAGGATGGCGGCCAATGGCGGGCGGCATCTCCCGGCGATGCCCGGCAGCCGGCGATGGCGTCTCCGCCAGCACCGCCGGCTCCCCCGGCGCAATCGGCGCAGGTGCCGGAAAAGGGTGGAGGATGCGGCAAGGCGCTGCTCTATCTGCTGATGTGGGCGGTGATCTGGAGCGTTATCGGCATCGGCGTCTTTGTGATCTGGGGGCAGGATGAACCGGCGGGCCTGCTCGGCGTGGGCCTGG
>SLSP01000556.1 GCA_007130345.1 Thermoflexales bacterium | reverse complement strand
GTCTTCATCAGAAACATTACCGCCTTGTGTTGTATTTTTGACTCTACTGAAAGAACCCTAAAAAATCCGATTTTTTAGAAACTTGATACTACCGATAGATTTTTCGCGTGCGAACTTCATATAGGTAGTAGGTCGCGTGTGGAAAAATCGGATTTTTGCCTTTGTTTCAGGGGAATCATTTCTACCCTCGGACAAGACTTCGGAAGTCTGTACCAATGCCCGACGCTAACGTGTCGAGGTACATCCGGGGTCATAACGGAAGTATTGGTAAACCACGTCCAATGGTGTCACTTCCCACACACCGCCGATCAGCCCGACATTGTCTCGTGGCAAGCTGGGAACATAGGCCATATAGAGCAAAGTGTCGTTAGCATAGACACTGACATACGGACGATTGACCTCTACTTTGAGCCGATTATAACCGGGATTGGCAAGTATCTGTTGACCGGCATGAGACCAGGGCACGATTCGATTCTCAACATTGATCGGTTGACCGTCAAAAGGCTGCCGATTGCCAGGATAGGTGTAATTATGATAATGTAAAATGGAGAAATCATAATTAGCGCTGATTTGGAAGGCGTAGACTTGTGTACGGTCAGTGTCGGCAGCGAAGACGATGCCCCAATGCGCCCACCAGGGCTCATAGGGATTTTGAGCGTTCTGAAATTTTGCGCGGGTTTCGATGCAATAGTGATTGGGCAGCGGATAATACTCTGCCGGCATCGGGGCCATCTCTGCCGGCCAGACGAACCAGGTATCGACATCTCCCCCACCACCATGCCAGGTCAAGGGAATGAAGAGCCGGTAATAGCCCCCGGTATAGCTCAAATTTGCCACAGCTTCCCATCCGGTATTGCAGCGATCTTGATAACACCAGGAGTTGTAACGCATCGCATCGCCGACAAACCACCCGCTTGTCGGATCGTTGAAGTTATCCACATACATGGGTAACGGGGTGGGCCGAGGACTGTAACGAACAAGGGGCAAATAGCTGAAGTAGTCGCCTTCAGCGGCCATTCGAGCATCTTGACGTGTAACCCGCATCCCATAGGCCATTGAAGATTGCGCTGCCGTGTTCTGAAATCCCATAATCAGAACCAATCCTAACAACATGACCACCACAGCGGCCACAAACACCGGTATCCTCTCTCTCACCATTTCTACTCCTCCTCAACTTGACTAATTTGAAAGGGTTTCATCCACAGCAGGCGCAACGCACTTGTGAGGTGAAAGTGCGTTGCGCCTGTAAGCTACCTACCTGAGCACATTAATCTGCTGGCGCGTACCTGAAGTTATCGAACCGGGATTCCACTGGCGTGCGATCCCACGAGCCGGTAAGCAAACCCACCTTGCCATGCTGGTTTAGGCCTGCCATATCGTAGGTGCCAATATGGGCATTATCAATGTAGACGTGCGCGGTGTTATTCCGCACGACCACTCGGAAGCGCTGCGTATTGTTATATCCGCCCTTCGCCGGACACTCCGTCCAATTCCGGGCATACGTATAGTTACCCAAGTCGATGGTGGTCACAGGATGCGTAGCATTATCATATCTGACCACAGAGCACTGCCCTTCAAAGTTCCATTCAAGGATATACAAGGTGTTATATCCTGAACTGGCGCCAAAGATCAACCCGGCTTTACCGGATGTTGGCTCAACGTCTCCTTGATCGCTGGCTACCGCAAAATAGTGATCGACCGCGACCACGTAGTGGTTGCCAAAGGCATGCGCGGGATAATGATCCGTTTGCACGATCCCGAAGCGCCGGTTATTAAAACCGAGGGTATCGAGCATAATTTTAACGCGGTATGTGCCACTATCGTAATTGCGGTCGAAGAGCGGGCCATCAGGAACGCCAGGATGCTCACCGCGCATCACCAGCCCCCGCGGCCATCCGCTATTTGGATTGGAGAAGTCGTCGAAGTAGCCACGTGGTGCCACATTCACCTCAATCACATTACTCCACCCTCCCTCACCATGCGCATTCCGCCCACGCACACGATAGTAGTACGTCCCCACGGCCTTGCTGGCAAAGCTCTGAGGCGATGTGCGGGTCTCATCAATGAGCACGTTGGTGAACCCGGCATCCGTCGCTTCCTGGAAACGATACGAAGTGGGTGGATAATTATCCCCCGCGT
Organism: Thermoflexales bacterium; assembly: GCA_007130345.1. Classification (GTDB taxonomy): domain Bacteria; phylum Chloroflexota; class Anaerolineae; order B4-G1; family SLSP01; genus SLSP01. The sequence goes on along the minus strand of SLSP01000556.1, from coordinate 4,418 downwards.
GATCGTAGCTCCAACTGAGCGTGTAGTTACCATGACCGTCGTTGCTGTCCAGACTCAAAGTCGGCGCAAAAGGCACCGGCGGATAGCGGCGGGCGATGATAGGCAAGTAGACGTAGTAAACACCTGGATGGTATTCTGTTTGGACAGTTACAGTAATGATCTCGTTATTTAACGGATCGTGATGACCTCTCTTGTCTATCGCTCGCACCTCGATGGTGTATTGCGCATGCCCTTCTGGAACATCCCATTCATAGGTCCATTGCCACCAATCGTTTTCAGGGGTAACAGTCGCCGTGTACCATGAAGTTGGAGATGGTGGTATCATTTGATCATCATCGACAACTTGTTGAAATCGCACCTGAACCGTAGGAGGCGATTCTGTAGCTACCATCTGCGATGTGTTGGAGCGTGCCGTCCCTAACGGTTCATACGACAGCGCGCTGGCATTGACCGTGACCTCTTCTACATTGCTCCAACGACTTTCATATAAATCTACATCTACTACCTTGACTCGATAGTAATAGGTCATCCCGCGAGGTTGATCTACAATCTCTTTCTGTACGGTAGGACTGAAAACTGTATACGATTCGAACTGTGCAAAACCTGGATCTGTCGATTCCTGTAGAATGTAAGCATCTGCTCGGGGCACTGTGTTCCAACGTACCCGGTACCAGTCGTGTTCCCCTTCACTATTAGAAATGGGCATCAACTCCGGCGCAGCGGGGAATGGCTGCTCCCCCACCCACGCACGGCCCCGGATAGTAAACATCTCCTGCTTAATCACCTGGTTAGGCCACGGCGCATCGATTTGTACACTGGGGGCCTGACGTTCAGCCATCGTCAACGTGACCACATTGGTCGAAAACAACGGATTGACTCCATCACTAATTGTAGCCACGTTAGTTATATCTTTCCCAAGCACAAAGCTGCTAGGACGAACACCTGCTCGCAAATCCAAAATCACACCGGTTGGCGGCACATTCCAAACGGTATAGGTCACCGAATCGGTAGCTGTCATCACAGTCCCCGCCCAATCAGGAAGGGATGCGCTGAGTACTTCCAAACGCGGATCCAATACGTCTCGCACGATAACATCTCGAATAGCGCTATCCGTGTTGTTATTTAGAACAATCTGGAAATCTATGGTACCATCATCATAGATTACATTGGAAGACGCCTGCTTTTCAGCCGTCAAAGACGGTGTCAACGTAGCGAACGGCCTCACATACTCTAACATCGCTATAGCTTGTTCTGATCGTGCATCCTGCGCCCGCGCACTGCCGGGAACGCTCATCACCCAGACCCATCCCATCAACAGCGCCGCGAGCATCAGCACGGCGACCACAGCCAAGCGTTTTTTATGGACATACCATGTATTCATAGGAAACTCCTTTCGATATAGCTTTCGCCTAATTTTTTAGCAAGTAAATAGCCGTGCGAACCCATCTCGACACGGCTCAATACACGTCTGAAGAACTACCTGGCTCCTAACATACCATAGGTAACGCAATCTGCAACTGTTACCAAAATAGCCATACCTCAACCCACCACCTCCCCCACCAACACCCCACCCTCCCCGGCCAGCACCCGCGTCTCCGTGATGCGGTTATACAACTCGGCATCCGTCTCCGTCGCCACCGCCAAATAATTGTCCGTCCAGCCGCGCCAGCGTCCGCGCTGGTCACGCCGCTCCCAGAGCACGGGTAAGACTTGGCCCACAAAACGCTCCCGGTACCGCGCCGCGAGTTCCACGCCCAGGGCGCGCATCTGCGCGGCGCGTTCCGCGCGGATGGCGGCGGGCACGGGATCGGGCAGGCGCGTGGCGGGGGTGCCGGCGCGCTCGGAGTAGGGGAAGACGTGCAGCCGGGCGAAGGCCATCTGCCGCGTGAAGTCCAGGCTGGCGGCGAAGTCGGCCGCGGTCTCACCGGGGAAGCCGACGATGACGTCGGTGGTGAGGGCGATGTCGGGCGAGATGGCGCGGGCCGTGGACACCAGGCCCGCGAAGGCTTCCGGCGTGATGCGGCGGCCCATCCGCCGAAGCACGCGCGCCGATCCCGATTGCAACGGGAGGTGCAACTGACGGCACAGGCGCGGATTTTCCCAGTGGCGCAGCAGAGGCTCGTCCATATCCCACGGCTCCACCGACGAGAGGCGCAGGCGCGGCACATCCGTCTCGCGCAAAATCGCCCCAACCAGCGTTGCCAGCCCGTGTTCCAGGCCCAGGTCGCGCCCATAAGCGCCCAGGCAGACGCCGGAGAGCACAACTTCCCGCGCGCCCTGCGCCACCAACGCCTGGACATCGGCCAGGGCCTCGGCCAGCGGGCGACTGCGCGCCGGGCCACGCAGAATCCGGGTGATGCAATAGGTACAGGCGTGATCGCAGCCATCCTGCACGCCGAGGAAGGCGCGAGTGTGCCCCCAGCGTCCCGGCGACCAGACCGCCGGTTCGGCCACCCGCCCGGTGATGATTTCCACGGCGCGCTGCTTCTCGGCGTTGGGGATGACCCACGCGACGCCGCGAAAGCCCTCGGCGCGGGCCTCATCCTCGGTGGCCCAGCAACCGATGACGGCGAGACGCGCATCCGCGCTCTGCCGACGCAGCGCGCGCACCCGCTGACGGCTCTTGCGCGCAGCCTGCGCGGTCACGGCGCAGGTGTTGAGCAGCACGATGTCCGCATCCTCCGGCCCATCGACTACGGTGCAGCCCGCCCCGGCGAAGTCGCGGGCCAGACGCTCGAGTTCCGCCGCATTGAGACGGCAGCCCAGGGACTCCAGGTACACGCGGCTCAAGGGAGCGGCTCGATCTCCAAGTTATCGAAGGCGATGACCACGCCGCCCTCCCCAAACGCGCCGGCGTACAGGCCGATGTCGCCTCTGGCGGCGGCCCGATCCTCCACCTGGAGCACTTGCGCGCCATTCACAAAAAAGGTGAAGTCCCGCCCAATAGCTTCAATCGTGAGGACATTGGTGGCCTCGCCCTGGTGGATAGCGTCACTGGGCGTCCAATCGCTGCCCAGGAGCACCCAGGTGCCCGCGTCGTAGCGGGCAGCGCGCGCGTAGCCATCCCCACTGATGGAGAAAGCGTAGAAGCGCTTGTTGCCGTCCATCCGCACCAGGACGCCGTATTCGTTATCATCGGGGCCGGCGACCTGGGTGGCTTCCACGGTGAGGCGGAAGTCGCGGTAGGTGCGGTCTGCCGACGCCCACGCGATCTGACCGGGCAGCAGGACGTGGATGCTCAAGACCCCCTCGGCGATGTCGAGCCGCGCAGAAGCATCGGAACTGAGTTGCCAATCATCCGCGCTGTCGAAAGGCTCGTGCCAGGGCTGCGGCGCGCGGCAGGCCACAAGGCTGATCACCATCCCCAAAAACAGCGCGTAGCGTATCCAGATTCGCATTATCTCATCTCCTCTCAGGCACCGTCGCCTCGAAGTCGTCGAACCACACGGAGGTACGGCTTTCGCGCAGCGTGCCGGCCGCCATCCCCACATCCCCTACCGTCAGCGTGGCGTCTTCCACTTGAACCACCTGCTCGCCGTTGACGTAGAGCGTGAGTTGCTCGCCCTCGCACACGGCGCGGATCCGATTTTCTGTGCCGCCGGTACGCAGCGTGGGCGTGCGCAGCATGGCGCGCCCGGTAAGCGGGATCAGCGACTCGCCGGCGGCGTCGCGGCGGTAGATGGCATAGTAGCCATCCGCGCTCACAGCGAAGTAGTAGAAGTCGCCTTCCTGATAGCGGCAGACGAGGCCGAAGTGGTTGTCGGTAGACCCCTCGGAGCGCGCGGTGACTTCCAGCGCCACGTCGCGGTAGCGCCGTCCGGCAGTGGCCCACACAAACCAGCGCGGCACATCGATCTGGAAGACGTACCAGCCCTGGAGATAGCCGCGCACGTAGGTCTCGCGGGTCGCGGCCCGCCAGCCGCTATCGGAATTGGAAAAATCGTCGCGGAAAGGCTCCGAAAGCCCCACGCATCCTGAAAGCAACACCACCAGGGTCAAAGCCAGTCTCCACGCGATGTGTCTCGGTCTCACATTTGCCATTGGGCCTCCTGCTCGCCATACCGACGCTCATCGAAATTATACCACATTGGGGGCATCATGACAGGGGCGCAAATCGTCCCGTGTTCAAAGTAGCTCCCAGTAAGCGCAAACCGGCGCTTGTGCGATCCACCCTTTGTGGTAAAATTCAGACGTTGCCCCTGTAGCTCAGATGGATAGAGCATCGGCCTCCGAAGCCGGTGGCCCGCGTTCGAGTCGCGGCAGGGGTATCCAGGAAGCGCCCGGTCAAGAGACCGGGCGCTTTTTGCATGGGATCGCCCCACCCTCAAAAGCTGCCCCCATCGGCTGAACGCGCGCGCGCTTCCCCTTGATGCCCCGGAAAAAAGTCCAAAAATCCGATTTTTTCACACGCGACCTAC
>SLSP01000485.1 GCA_007130345.1 Thermoflexales bacterium | reverse complement strand
CCGTCGCCATATCCAACAACGCCCGATTATCGGCAACCACCGCTTCGGGCAGGGTCAAGTCCAACATTTGCAGCACGCCATAGATAACGCCCAGAGGATTGCGGAGATCGTGAACGATCAGATCGCCGGTCTCCTGTCGCACGCGCTCAAGTTCCAGCAAGTGCTGCTCGCGGTCTTCCAACTCGCCGAGGCGCTGTCTGAGGGATTGACTGGCCCGGGTTTTGACGGTGCGCACGGTATCGGACTCGCGCAGGCGAGCGCTGAGGTGCGTCATAATGTGCAGGCCCACCGTCGGATGATGGGCCAGCATCTCCCGGAAGCGCTCATGGCTGATCTCCAGGACGCGCAGATCGTCCAGGGCCACGAGCGTAGCCGAGCGCGGGCGCTCTTCGAGCACGGTCATTTCGCCGATGACCTCGCCCGGCCCCCGATAGCCCAAGATGGTGGGTGCTTGCGGATCGCCTTTGAAGACGGCGGTGCGCCCGGCGCGGATTAGATACATCGTGTCACCGACGTCACCTTCGCGGCAGAGGATGGTGCCGCGCTCGTAGGCCCGTTCTAGCATCAGCCGATTGCGCACCGAGCGCTCGATCCCGATGAGGATATCGAGCAGCGCGGGATTAGACGGCGTGTCCGACACGCCGAACTCCGGTGCGCCATCGCTCAAGTGCTGCAACATTTCGGCGGAGAGTTTGCTGGCGTTCATAAAATCCCCTTTTTGAAACGGGTTAGTCGAATTTTATTTTGAAGATGAGCCAGGGCGCTACTGAAAAAACCAACGCAAAGGCGCGGAGATGCAAAGACGCCAAGAACAATAGTTGAGTCTCCTGAAAAAAGTCCAAAAATCCGATTTTTCCACACGCGACCTACTAAATATATGAAATTCGCACGCGGAAAATCTACATATAGTATCAAGTTTCTAAAAAATCGGATTTTTTAGGGTTCTTTCAGTAGAGTCATAATTGTGTAATCTAAGCAAGAGCCAATAATTCTTTGTATCTTTGCGCCCTTGCGTTAAAAATACGATTTTCAGTGAAGACGATCACAAACACGCGGCGATTGTTCTGGCTCAGAGGGCACACGCCCCTCTGAGCCAGGTTAGCCTTAACCGATGCTGACGTGTCCGCCTTGCGCGGCTTCAGTGTCCCGCCACGCGAGTTGGAGGGTCAACGTGTTCTTCGTGCCGCGTTTCTTGGCCTTCTCTTTGGCCTTGATCTTCACCCGGACGGTGTCTGGCACCTCAATGCGGGTCTCCTGCTCGCCCTGACGCAGAATCAACGCGTTGTTTTCGAGGGAGTCGGCCAGTTGGTGCAACAATTCGGCTACATCTTGCAAATCGCGGCGCTCCTTACTGCGGAAACGTATTGACTTCTTTGCCATCATATACCTCCTCGTGATGTTATGTGGCCTCCGGCCACGGAATATATTGAAGGACTCCGGCAACTATGCCGCAATCCAAAGTCTCAACGGACGTTGCGAACTGCTCTCCCAACGTGCCACGCGCTTCGTATTGTACAGCACTTCTCGCAAATTGACGAATGGGCGCTCCCCTTGCCGAATGGCTTCCACACATTCCTGAAACAGATTGAACACCGATGTTTTTTGCATAATCGCGCACCTCACTTAACTTGCGCCTTCTCCGGAGCGGGTTTCTTCGATTTGAACACCTCGTCCCAATCCACGCCCGCCGTGACCTGCATCAAAATCGCCAGGGTGATGACGGAGCCGAGGGTGATGACCAGGCCGGTGTAGCCCTCGAAGAAGAAGGCGTAGGAGAAGAGAATGAGGAAGAAGAATTGCGAGAGGCCCGCCTCGCGTAGGGCGAAGGTGCGCCCCGCCACGCGCCACAGGTAGCTGATAACCAGCGCCAGCGAGACGACCGCCGCGATGACGAAGGCCAGTTCCAGCAGGACGTGATCCACCAAATAGGCGAAGAGCAGGTGGAAGGAGAAGAAGGTCGCGCCCAGGAAGAAGTAGTGCATCGGGTGGAGGTGGTTGCCCTGGACTGCGCCGAGCACCACCAGCACGGTGAAGAAGAAGAACAGCGAGACCGGGGCGAAGTAGCTCATCTTGCTCGCCAACGGGCCGGGATTGAGGCGTTGTGGCAGCCGCACGCCGATATCGAAGTCGGAGACCAGGCTGCTGAACTCCCAGGTGAGCGCCCACCCCCCGGAGGTGGGTGTCTTGGCCGAGGGCGAGATGGTGCGTTCGGGGAAGTCGTAGTCGTCGAAGTCGGTCGTGACCACCAGCGCAAAATCCTCCACGGTCGTGATGTCGTCGGCGAAGCTGTAGCGCCACTCGTCCATTCCCCGCGAGGCGTAGGCGATGTGGATGGTCACGGTTTCGCGCGGCTGCACCTCGACGCGGCGACTCAACGCGCGCGAATCGCCCCCGCCGGGCCGCACCAGCGTCTCGCCGATGCGGAACTCGAAGTTATCGTAGATCGCGTCGGAGGTGGGGAAAGCGAACGTGACCGTCGCCGTGATCATCTCGGCAGTGGGGTTCTGGAAGGTGTAGGTTCCGTCGAAATCGACGGCGTAGGTGGCGTACCAGAGCAAGCCCTTGCGGCGATGATCCAGTTGCAGGTCAACCGCAATCTGGCTGGAAGTAAGTTCCAGCGGCGTCCCCCCACTCTCTGGCAGATACCCGCTCACCTCCGGCGCTTTCTGGTAATGCCGCGATCCCCACAACGCCTCGACCTGGCGGCCGAGCGCCTCGTAACCGATCTCGGTGCGGAAGAGGATGCTGCTGCCCAAAATCAGCCAGGCGACGCAGACACAGCCGAAAATAAATGTGATGGCGACCAAACGGCGGAAGTTCATAGATTCACCTCGGTTAAAGGTATCTTCTCAATAATTGGTAGCACAGACTTCCGAAGTCTTTGAGATGCCCCAAAATTTAGCACGCTTTCCGTAAGACTTCGGAAGTCTCCCGAAGTCTCCCCGGTTTATGGTTTAAGTTGAGCCTGAAGCGTCAGGCGCGCTTTTTCCTCTTCGGACAGGAACGCGATGGCGAGGGCGTTGCGCTGCGCCTGGCGGATCTGCTCTCGGGTGAGGCCAGCCGCCGGCGCGGCGACGTTGTACTCGTGCGCTAGGTCGATGCCGCTGATGCCGGGATCGTCGGTGTTGATGGAGACGCGGACGCCGTGTTCCAGGAAGCGGCGCAATGGATGCGCGGCGTAGCTGCTCACAGTGCTGGTCTGGACGTTGCTGGTGAGGCTCTGCTCGACGCCGATGCCGCGCTCGACCAGGGCATCCAGCAGCGCGGGGTCTTCGACGGCGCGGACGCCGTGCCCGATGCGCTCCGCGCCCAGGGCGTCGATGGCCTGCCAGACGCTCTCCGGGCCGGCGGCCTCGCCCGCGTGGACGGTGATGTGCAGCCCCGCCTCGCGCCCGCGCTGCATGTGCGCGACGAATAGCTCGCCGGGCTGCCCGGCCTCGTCCCCGGCGAGGTCGAGGGCCACCAGGTCGACGGCGGCGTGAAGCAGCGCGTCGAGTTCCCGCGTCACGAGGGCGGGGCCGTAGGTGCGGCTCAACACGCCGATGAGGCCCACGCCCACGCCGAAGTCGCGGGTGCCGGCGCGCGCGCCATCCACCACCGCCTCCACCACGCCCGCCGGATCGAGGCCGTGCGGTTCCGCCATAAACCACGGGCTGAAGCGTAGTTCCAGGTAAGCGAGACCCTCGCGGCGGGCGTCCTCCATGTTCTCGTAGGCGATGCGGCGGCAGGCATCGTAGTCCGCCAGCACCTTAACGGCCCACTCGAACTTGGCGATGAAGTCCATCAGGCCGGGCTGTGGCGCGATCACCTGGGCGTGCGGGCGCAAACTCTCCACCGTATCCGCCGGGAGCGGGATGTCGTGCTCGCGTCCCAGGGCCAGGATGGTCTCCAGGCGCACGTTGCCGCTCAGATGGCGGTGGTTATCGACCAGGGGGAATGTGGAATCAATCATTGATTCACGCATAGGGGGTTCCTCCAAAGGATTCAGGAAAACTATCAACCGCCGGGGATGACAGCCCAGGCGCGCGCAACTTGAGCGCGGGTGGCTTCGAGGGCGCAGTCCGTGTCGATGACCACGTCCGCGCGGGCGAGCTTGTCCGCTTGCGGCGGCTGCGCCGCGACGCGGCGGCGGGCGTCGGCGGGACTGAGTCCCCGGTGCTCGACGAGGCGCGCGATCTGCACCTCCGCCGGGCACGTTGTGACCCAGATGGCGTTGTAGGTGTCGGCCATGCCGCTTTCCAGCAGCTTGATGGCCTCGACGACGACCACGGCGGCATCGCTGCCTTCAATGCGGCGATCAACCTCGGCGAGGGTGGGCGGATGGACGAGGCGTTCTAGCTCGCGGAGGGCGATTTCGTCAGAGAAGACGATGCGCCCCAGCGCGCCCCGGTCGATGGCACCGTCATCGCGCAGAATCCCCGCGCCGAAAGCGTCGATCACGGGCGCGTAGGCAGGCCCGCCGGGGGCCATCACCGCGTGGGCGACGCGGTCGGCGTCGATATGCGCCGCGCCCAGATCGGCCAGCATCCGCGCCACCGTCGATTTGCCGGTGGCGATGTTGCCGGTCAAGCCGAGGCGGTAAGGGGTTTCAATAGACAGAGGCATAAGTTACTCTCTATGCCGTAATGCGTAATACGTGAAACACGCAATACGGAATACGCAATAGAATCACACCGTTTCGGCGGCGACAGCCCACGCTTCGAGCAGGCGGTTCATCTTCGCTTCCACGTCGTGGTATTCCGCGCCGAGTTTGGCAACGCGCCCCACGTCTTGCGCGCGCCCGGCGATGTCGAGGGCGGTGGTCAACTCCTGGAGGCGCGCTTCGAGCGTGTGGATTTCGTCTTCAAGGTCTTCGAGGCGGCGCTGCTGACGGGCCAGGGCACGTTGCTGCTCGCGCTGCGCCTGCCGCTCGGCTGCGCGCTGGGCCTTCTCCGCATCCACAGCGGTCTGCCGTGCCGAGGGCATCTCCCGCTGCTGCTGATGCCACGCGGCGTAGGCCGCGTATCCCTCATCGAAGACACGCAGTTCCCCATCATCCAGCGCCCAGACGTGAGTGGCGACCTGGCGGATGAGGTAGCGGTCGTGGCTCACCAACAACACCGTCCCGTTGAAATCGCGGATCACCTCTTGCAGTACCTCCTGCGAGTCGATGTCCAGGTGATTAGTCGGCTCGTCGAGCAGCAGCAGATTGGCGCGCTGGAGCGTCAGCAGGGCCAGGGCCACGCGGGCCTGTTCCCCGCCGGAGAGGACGCCGACTTCCTTGAAGACCGTGTCGCCCCGGAAGCCGTAGCGCGCCAGGAAGGAGCGCGTCTCGGCCATCGAGTCCATCCCCGCGTAGAGCAGCGTGTCGAGCACGGAGCGCGCGGGGTCGAGGTGCTGCTGGATTTGGGCGAAGTAGCCCATCCGCACCGCCGCGCCAACGCGCAGGCGGCCCGCCAGCGGCGGAATCTGCTTGAGGATGGTGCGCAAGAGCGTGGTTTTGCCGGAGCCGTTCGGCCCCATCAGGGTCACGCGCTGCCCGCGCTTGACCTCCAACTCGTCCACCGTGACCAGCGGCTCGCCCGGCACGTACCCGGCTTGCAGGCGATACAGGCCCAGCACCAGGTCGCCGCTGCGGAACGTGGTCTGCAAGTTGACGTGGATGTTGTCGGTCTCGCGGACGGCCTCGATGCGCTCCATGCGCTCCAGCCGCTTCTCGCGGCCCTGGGCCTGCTTGGAGCGCTGCCCGGCCTTGTAGCGGCGGATGTAGGCTTCGGTTTCGGCGATGTGCGCTTGTTGCGCCTCGTAGGCCGCCCGGCGGCGGGCGCGGCGCTCGGCGCGCTGCTCGACGTAGGCGGTGTAGTTGCCGCGATACGCCGCGATCTTGCCGAATTCCATCTCCAGCACGCGCCCGGCGATGGCGTCCAGGAACTCGCGGTCGTGCGCCACCACGACGATGGCCCCGCGCCACTGCTGAAGCTGCTCCTCCAGCCACTCGATGCCTTCGAGATCGAGGTGGTTGGTCGGCTCGTCCAGCAGCAGGAGATCGGGTTCTTCCAGCAAAAGACGGGCCAGTAAGGCCCGCGTCCGCTGCCCGCCGCTGAGATGGGCCACCGGTTGGCGGAACTCGGCCTCGCTGAAGCCCAGGCCGCCCAGGACCTTGCCGATGCGCGCCTCGAAGGTGAAGCCGCCGGCCAGATCGAAGGCGTCGAGCAGCGTGCCGTACCGCGCCATCGCGGCCTCGCGGATCGCGTCATCGTCCGATCCCATCCGCGCTTCCAGGCGGCGGAGTTCCGTCTGCTGCGCCAGCAACTCCGCGAAGACGCGCACCATCGCGTCCCAAAGCGTGCCCTCGCTGTCGAAGTCGGGCACCTGGGGCAGATAGCCGATCCGCGTGTCGCGGGCCAGAATCACATTCCCGGCGTCGGGTTCGAGGCCCCCGGCGATGATGTCGAGGAGCGTGCTTTTGCCGCAGCCGTTCCGCCCCACCAGGGCGACACACTCGCCGGCGTGGACTTCCAGCGAGATCTCGGTGAAGATTTTTTGCGCGCCAAAGTAGCGCGCCAGATTGTTGACAGATAACAGCGCCATAGTACGGG
>SLSP01000067.1 GCA_007130345.1 Thermoflexales bacterium | reverse complement strand
CTAGGAAAACCAGATTATCGGCAACACAAACCGGCCCGCCGGCAATACGCCGACGGGCCGGGGACGTGCGTAAGAGCTAATGTGATGACGGGCGGCTTTGCACTGGAACAGGCACCGGCTTGCCGGAGACGGGGCGCGGTTCTGGCGCGAGCAGCGGATCGAGGGCGCGGGTCAGGATGGTGCCGATCAACGCGGAGAAGAGCACGTAAGCAGCGGCCATCGCGCCTAACTGCGGCTCCAGCCCGGCGGCCACGCCCATCCCGGCGATGACCAGCGAGAACTCGCCGCGTGCGATCAGCGTGACGCCCGCGCTCAATCGGTTGGCCGGGCGCATGCCCAGATCGCGCGTGGCCCACCAGCCGGTCAACAGCTTGGTGATGGCCGTAATCCCCACCAAGCCCAGCGCGGGCAGGACAACCGGCGGCAGGCTGGCGAGGTCGATGCCCAGGCCGAAGAAGAGGAAGAAGGTCGCGGCGAACCAGTCGGTGAGCGGGTGCATCAACTCGTGGGTGCGCTCCGCCACATCGCCGGAGAGGGTGATGCCCACGATAAACGCGCCCACCGCCGCCGAAAGCTGCAATCGCTCGGAGATTCCGGCGATCAGGATCGCCAAACCGAGCGTGGTCAGGATGACAATTTCATCGGAGGGATGGGAAATCAGGCGGCTTAACCGCTTGCCATAGTGCATCGCCACAAAGAGCATCCCGCCGCCGGCGATCAGGGCAACGGCGATGGAGAATAAGCTGGATAAAATGCCTTGTTGGATTAAGAAGATGGTCACAATCGGGAGGAAAATCGCCATAGCGATATCCTCAAATACCAGAATGGAGAGCACAGTGCAGGTCTCGTCGTTTTCCATCCGCCCCAGATCGGTCAATAATTTGGCGATAATGCCCGATGAAGAAATGTAGGTGATCCCGCCGAGCATCACGGAGGGCAACACGCCCCATCCGAGCATTATCCCCACCAGAAAGCCGGGCGGGAAGTTGAGGACGAGGTCGGTAAGGCTGGCGGGGAGCGCGTGCCCCAGGTTTTCGGGCAGCCGGTCGCTGGAATACTCCAGGCCCAGCGTGAAGAGTAAGAGAATGACGCCGATTTCCGCGCCCAGGTGTACAAAGTCCTCGCTGAAGTTCAGCGGGATCAGACGGTTGTTGCCCACCGCCAGCCCGGCCAACAGGTAGAAGGGGATAGCCGAAACGCCGAGCTTGCTCGCCAGCCGGGCCACTACCGAGAGTCCGAAAATTATCATTCCCAATTCGATCAGAGTTAAAGACATCACGTTCATATTGTTCATAGGCAGCTCCTCTTCTGTAGATTGTATACTTGATTCCCCTGAAAAAAGCCCAAAAATCCGATTTTTCCACACGCGACCTACTAAATATATGAAATTCGCACGCGGAAAATCTACATCTCGTATCAAGTTTCTAAAAAATCGGATTTTTTGTGGCTCTTTCAGTAGAGTCACACTTAACCATCTCTTATTGTACCTGAGAATAGGTTTTAGTCAAATTTTGGTATGAATGTGGGTCAAACGTCAAAATGACTATCGGCAGAGCAGCACCGGGCGGCGGCTATACCGCAGGACTTCATCTACGGTGCTCCCCAAGACGGCGTACAGGACGGGATTATGGCCGTATCCGCCCATGACGATGAGGCGGCTATCATACTCGGTGGCGGTTTCGACAATCACGGTGGCGGGATCGCCCTCCCGCTCGATGTAGGTGGCTTGAATGTCATGCGATTCGAGATAGTCCCGCGCCGGCGCGAGCACGTCCTCCGCCGCGCTGCCATTGGCGTGCCCGCTGACTATCACCAGGTGCATTTCGGGCCAACGCGCGGCCAGGTATGTGGCGAGGAAAAGGGCTTCCTGGGATTTGGGGCTGCTATCGTAGGCCAGCAGCACGTTATGCAGGGGGAACATGGGCGCGGGCACGGTGAGGACGGGCACCGGCGCGCGTTGGATCAGCGCGTAGAAGCCCGAATTGAGCCGGGCCAGCGGATCGCTACCGGGCGGGAATTCGAGGCTGGCGACGATCAGGTCGGCCCAGCGCGCCCGCGCCGCGATCTCCTCTCCGACTTCGCCAGTCGCCAGCGTGAGGTGGCCCTCCACGCCGGCTTCGGCGCAGCGTTGCGCGAAGATCCATTCCACATCCAGCGCCAGCTTGGTCTCCTTGTGCGCCTCGGTGGGGACGACGTGCAGGCCCAAGACCTGGCCTTGTTCGCGGCGGGCGATCTCGATGGCCTGATCCAGTGCCAGCCAACCGCTTTCTTGACCGTTGAGCGCCACGATGATATCGTGGAAGAGCGCGTCTTGATTGCGCCGGGCCATACGCCGCTCGCGCCACTCTCCCGGCGGAGGGCCAGCCTCGAATTCGTCCGGCGTCAGCACATTGAGCAGCTTCTCCCCCATCCGCACAATCCAATGCGCCGCTTTAGTGCTGAACCGCTCCGCCAGGTCTTCGGCCACCGCTTCGAGTTCCAGATCCCAGCCCAACCACTGCTTCAGGGACTCGCTGTGTTCGCACAACCACAGATAGAGATCGGTTTCGGTGCGCTCCGGGAAATCGCGCAGGATGCCTAACCGGTTCATCGTCTCTATCATAGGCAGATAGACGGTGTCGTACCAGTGCGCCGTGGCCTCCGGCAGCGTGATCTCCCGGTGCTGCTCCTGTCCCATATAGTAACGATGCACCTGGATATGCTCTTCGAGGATCTGATACTTGCCGGGCACCGTGACGGACAGGTCTGCGTCGGGGCGCTGCTCATCCAGCCAGGTGCGCTCCAGGAAATCGGCGTATTCCGCCTTGATGATGAGGTCGTCGGGCCGGATGTCGGGCGTGAGGGGAACCTTGGTCTGCACCTCGGTCACATACGCCTGGATGTGGGTCGCGCCTAACTCGCGGGCGATGGAGACGCGATGGTTGCCATCGCGGACGAAGTAAGCGTCGCCGAGCTTGTAGACGTAGATGGGCGGGACGCCCTCCATACTGGTCACGGCGATCCGCACCCTGGCCCAGCGCTCGGCATCTCCGTCGTGGCGGGGCAAGAAGCTGCGGGTGAAATCGGCATAGCGCCCCACGCTGCCCACAATCGCGTCCAGGGGGATGTCCTGCACGCCCCGCTCGATCTGGCTGGCGGCGCGCAGCGCCTTGCGCACCTCTTCGTAAGATAGCAGTTGGGTGGACTCGCCCCGCACGTAAGCGAGCAACTGTTCCAGTGTAGCTTTGCGCCGCGCGGACTGGAAATTCTCCAGAGCCGAGGCATAGTTAAAACGCACGTCATTGGTTACCATCTCTCCCTCCTTGTCGCTATAAGCCTATACGCGCCTTCAATAGCGTCCCCCAACCGCTCAGTATACTATATTCTGGCATATTTGGGTAAAAAGCGCGTGGGGATCATTTGTGAACTTCAAGGGACACAAAGATACCCAGGGCTCCGAGGCCCCGGGGATGGGGATTTGGAGCCAGCGGGAGAGGGCTATCTTGAGGCAAAAGCGGGTCTTACGGGAGATGCTGTAGCCACACCTGCATCGCGCCGGGCGCGCGGTTAGCCCAGGCGAAGTAGGGCACGGCGGTGATGTCCACAGGTTGACCGGGCGGGGGCGGCTGAGGTTCTCCATAGAGACATTCCCCCCACCCCGGAGCAGGCGGGCGGGCTTGGGCGGCGGCGTGGAGCGTGACCACACCGCCGAGCAGGTCGCGGTGGTAGGTGTGGGTGATGGCGGCCTCGGCGGGGAGGGCGATGTCGCGCAGGTCGTGGGCGGGATTATCGACGGCTTCCAGGCAGTAGAGCAGCGGCCCGCGCATCAGGGCGATCCGGCCCGCGTTTTCCAGCGCGTGGGGATGCGCGGCGACGCGGCGCGCGGGCATCGGCAGGCGTAGGCAGATGGCGTCGCCGGGCCGCCAGTGCCGCCGCACCGCGACGTAGTCGCCGGGAACCACGGATTGCCGGTCGGGATCGCCGTTGATGGCGAGCACTTCGCAGAGGACGCGGTCGGTCGCCAGGCTGCACACATCCGCCGGAGATGGCGGGGAGGTGTCGCACGCTTCGCCCGCGCACCAGCCGGGAATCCGCAATTTGAGCGTGAATTCGCCCGCGGAGAGCACCTCGATGGTGATGTTGCCATCCCAGGGATACAGCGTGCGCTGGATGAGCAGCACCTCGCGCCCATCGGGCAGGGTAATGGTGGCCTCGCTCGCGGCGTACAAGTGAATCCACACGGTGTCCGCGTCGGAGACGCTGTAAAAGTAGCCGGGCAGCGTGGCGAGCAAGCGCACGACATTGGTGGGGCAGCAGGCGCAGGTGTACCAGGTCTGGCGGCGATGCGCGCCGTCGCTGGCGAGGGGATTGGCGTAGAAATAGCTCGCGCCGTCCAGGCCCAGGCCAGGCAAGAAGGCGTTGTAGAGCGTCAATTCCAGCAGGTCGGCGTAGCAAGCGTGGCCCGCGCGCTGGAGCATCCGCCAGTTCCATAGCACGCTGGCGATGGCGGCGCAGGTCTCGGCATAGGCCCGCCGGTTGGGCAACTCGTACTCGTCGCCGAAGGCTTCTCCGGCATGGCGCGCGCCCAGGCCGCCGCTGACGTACAGTTGCCGCGTGACCATCTGCCGCCACAGCCGCTCCAACGTGGCGGTGTAAGTCGGCGCGTCGGCCTCCAGGTCGAGGTCGGCGGCGGCGGCGCAAAGATAGAGCGCGCGCACGGCGTGGCCCGTCAGCCGCGCCCACGCGCCGAGCGGGGCGTGATCCCCGTGATACGCCCGCCCGCCGATGAGACCGCGCCCGCGCGCCATCACAAAGTAGCGCGCCTGGGCCAGATAGCGATCCGCCCCGATGAGGCGGGCCAGTTCCACCAGCGCCAACTCGATTTCGGGATGGCCGGGGACGCCGGGGATGTGCTCCGCGCCGGGGCCGAAGGTGTCGCAGATGAGGTCGGCGAAGCGGCGGGCCACATCAAGCAGGCGCGTGCCGCCGGTGGCCCGGTGATGCGCGATGCCTGCCTGGATGAGATGACCCGCGCAGTACAGTTCGTGGTGGTCGGGGAGATTGCTCCAGCGGTCGGCGGCGCGCTCGCGGGCGTAGTAGGTGTTGAGGTAGCCGTCGGGCTGCTGCGCGGCGGCGATGAGATCGATGAGGGCGTCCACGCGCGCGGCCAGCGGCGAGTCCGGGGCCTCGGCCAGCGTCCAGGCGGCGGCTTCCAGCCACTTGTAGACATCGGAGTCGTTGTAAACGCGGCCCGCGAAGGGCCGGTCGAGATCGCCGGCAGCCCGGCGGAAGTTATCAATGCGCCCGGTCTTTTCCAGAAGCCGATATTGCGTGGGCAGCGTCACCTCGAGGTTTTGCTGGCGGCGGGGTGCCCACAGGCGGTCGGTCAGCGTCACCGCCGCGAGGGGCACCGGGCGCAGTTGGGCCTGGGGACTGGCGGAGGTATCAACGACGACGGGGCGCGAGCTATGAGCGTGGGGCATCAGCTTGTGGCCGGTGCCGCGATCTCAAGCTGCGAGGTGCATTGCGGGCAGCGCGTCGCCTTGAGGGGGATTTTGGAATAACAGTAAGGGCAGTCTTTGGTGGTCGGCGGGGGCGTCTCTTCCGCCTTCTTCCGATTCCACTTGTTGATGACCCGCACAATCATAAAGACGACCAGGGCCACCAGCAAGAAGTCGATGACGGTGTTGACAAAAAACCCCCAGTTGATGGTGGGCGCGCCCGCTTCCTGGGCCAGCGCCAGGGTCTCATAGCCCTCGCCCGACAGGTCAATGAAGAGGTTAGTGAAATCGACTCTCCCCAACAGCAGCCCGATGGGCGGCATAACGACATCGTTCACCAACGAGGTGACGATTTTGCCGAAGGCGCCTCCAACGATGACGCCGACAGCCAAATCGACCACGTTGCCACGCATGGCAAATTTCTTGAACTCAATCCATAACTCTTTCACGCCTCAGCCTCCTGTGAGATGCGGTGTTTGGGTGAAGCGACGGTTTTAACGCGGGGTGTAGCTTTGAAAAAACTGTGCATAGGTAGCTCCTTGAAAAACTGTTAAAGGTTGTAAGTTGAAAGTTTCCATACTACAGTGCTTTGAAGTATCGCACAATTGGCATCGCCGTGTATCCGGCCTTCTCGTAAGTCCGCCGCGCCGCCGCGTGCGAGGGATCACCGCCGGTCTCGACGATGGCGATTTGCACGCCGGCAGCCTGTAGCTCTTCCAGCGCCCGCTGATTCAATGCGGTCCCAATCCCGGCGTTTTGATGCGCGGGATGCACCGCCAGCAGCACGATTTCTCCCCGCGCGGCCTCCGCGTCGATCTCATACGCCAGGAACCCGACCACCTGCTGCTCGCGCTCGGCTACCAGCGTCGTATACCGCTCGCGGTCGCGGAAGACGCCCTCGACGCCCGCGCACTGACTCGCGCGCCAATCCGGGTGCAGGCGGGCGTAGAGCGTCGGGCCGAAGATCGCCTGAAACGACAGAAAGACCGGTTCCCAGGCCAGCAGGGAGAGTTCGACGATGGCGGGCAGGTCGGCGTCGGTGTAGGGGCGGATGGGGTGGACGTGGGATGAAGCCGCAGTACGCTGGATCATCACGCCTCCG
>SLSP01000159.1 GCA_007130345.1 Thermoflexales bacterium | reverse complement strand
GTGTCGTGAAAGTGGTAGACTTTCCAGGATTTCAGGCCACGCCGGACATAATCAGACACAGGGCCACCCGCTTCAGGAAGCTTAGTTTCCAGATGCCCCGATCCCAATGATTGCTCGCGTTGGGCAACGGAATCCCCATAGAAGATACTCGTCTCCTCGGCAAAAGTCAGGCGCTCATCCACCGTGGGAACCCACACGCACCGGTAAGCATTGCGCTCAAAGTCCAGTTGCATCGAGATTTGCGATGTGGTTTTCTGCCCCAGGTACAATAGCGCGTTCGCGCCGCCTTGCCTTCTCACCGATAGTTGGAATTCCTCGGACACCATCTGGTTGAGCAGGCGGAACAGCGCGATAACGTTGCTCTTGCCCGCGCCATTGGCCCCGATCAGCACGTTGAGATCGCGCAATTCGAGGGTGTCCAGCTCACGGATGGACTTGAATCCTGCGACCGAGAGGCTTTTCAAATGCATAAGGGTCTCCTGTGTCAATCTTGTTCCGCTTCAGCGATCAGCGCCTCGATGCGGACGACGGCCTGGGGGACGAGGGCGGCGGCCTGTTCCGACAGCCCCTCGCCGAAGTCGAAGTCGGAGCCGCGCAGGGAGAGCAGCACGCCGACCGGCGCGTGTCCGTGCATCTGCCGCGCCAGCGCCAGCACCGTCGAGGGGTGGAACTGGTGCGAGACGAACGGAATCTGATACCCCTCGTTCAGATGCTCGACCCGCAGGTCTTCAGGCAGGTTGCCGACGTGAGCATCCACGAAGATCAGCAAGTCGTAGTCGGCGACGGTCTCCGCCAACTCGGGGACCAGTTGGTGCAGCACAATGGTGTCCACCGCGTGTCCCAAATCATCGAAGCCATCGTCCAGCGGATCCAGGGGCGGACGTCCCAGGCGCGCGCGCAGCGCGTTGACCACCGCCGGGCCGAGGCCATCATCCCGCCGGAATTGATTGCCAAATCCGGCGACCAGGGTGCGTGAATTCGGTTGTGTGTTCATAACCGTATTGTACCATAAACCGAGGAAGGTTTCAGGGGCGGTATCGGAGAGCGTCACACATTGGGGACAAGCTCCCGGAAAGCGGCGGGGGCCACTGGAGGGCCAAGAAGCCTCAGCAGGTCTTGTAGTGTGGGGTGAAGTTGATGTAGAACGCGCGCGGCACGACGCATATCGACGGCACAAAAAAGCGAGGGGCCAGTTGGCCCCCCGCTGCTTATGCGCCTATGATAAACGCGAATGGTTAGTTTGCAGAACGCATCACAAGCGGCAAGAAGATCGATTGGATGATAGTGCCACATGTTTTCAAATCCACGCTATCGCTGGCACGTCCAACTCGGCCCAGAGCCGTGATAGTGATTGTATCGCAGACACCATCAGATTTTAACGTTCCTGCGTCGGGGATTTCCACGGTTACGGTGATAGTCTCAGATTCACCAGCGGCAAGCCATACAGATTCCGGTACAACTTCTGTCTCCCAGACATCACAGCAAACGGTCACATCGAACCATTCGCCCTCTGCGCCCGTATTCGAGAGCGTCAGGGTGTAAGTGACAGTTGTTTCTGGTGCCCCTTTTGCTTCGCTAACAGGCGCACTGAGTTCCACATCATACAACGCCCCGTCTACAGCCGTGCGCTGCCATGTGATTTTTGTCTCGACGTTATACCCTTGTTCCAGGGTAAACGGACGACCTACCAGATCGAATTGCGGATAGTCATCCACGCGATCTACGGGGCGCACGCGGATGTAGATTTCCTCACCCCAGGGAGCGTCTTCATGAGATAGCTGGAAAACCACAGATCCATCATCAGCCGCTACCCAGTCGGTGAATCGCCCGCCAGTCTCGTCTCCGGGAACGGTCCCGGTGTAGAGCGAGGTTTCCCACTGATCGGGCGTGCCAAACTCGCCGCCCCAATCCTCCAGGGAGACTGTGATTTCGGCCCACGGCAAGACAAGCGTACCGCTAGGCTCTGACTTATACTCTGAGTCGATCCCGAAATGCACCGCGTAGTCCGATTCGCCCAGGGTGAAGGGATCGCTGACCATATCGAAGGTGGGGTAGACATCTTCACCTTCGCGGCGGATGCGGACGTAGGCATAGTCATCCCAAGGCGCTTCACCGCCTTCTCGTACATGAACGGGCAGACTGAAGACTACGGCATCCTCTGTCACCGTAATCCAATCGGTAAACCGCCCGCTGGTTTCTTCCCCGGCTACGGCCCCTGCATAGAGTGAGGCTTGCCAATTCTCGATAGCGCCGAACTCCAGGCCCATATCCGCCAGCGTGACCGTGACCGTAGCTAGGCCATGATTCACGGCCAAATACTCGATAAGGATCGCCTGATCAGCTTCGGTGATGTCTTCGAGATCATCTCGATTGGCGATGCGATTTGCCATATCGATCACTGTTGCTTCCCATCCAGCGGGAGTCTTGCGAGCATTAGTTGTTCTGCCCAAACCATGACAACTAGCGCAATGCTGTTCCAGCAAAGCAGCTCCGTCTGCATCTGCGGCAGAAAGCGTCTGGGAAACGCCACTCGCGCCAATCATGCTAACAACCAACAAAAACGCAACAACTGATACTACATATTTCTTCCAATTCACGATATTCCTCCTTGAGATGTAAGTTATTTGTTGCTCAACTGGCTTCAAGCCAGCTTCCGACACACCTGTTTTTTCATAGACCACCTCTTTGCTGTGCTAAACCTAGAATCAACAACCCACATTTAATAATACACGATTTCCTTCAAATGTGCAAATAGGAAAATAGTCCTTGCCTCAATGCGTCAACTGACAAGCGGTCGTCAAGTAGCTTCATAGACGATGTCTGGTACAATAGCACACTGACGTAACCTAAACGCAATCTCTGGAGGTGTATGAAGACCATCCAAGCCCTCCCGCCCCTGGAGCGCCGCGTCCTGTTCGGCATCCTGGCGACGTTCGCCCTCCTGGGCGCGCTCTACAACCCGCACATCGCCGCCGGGGAGATCACGCCCGACCGCAGCAATCCCAATCTCATGGCGCATTGCCCCGGCCGATGACGTTGGACAGGCGGCGCATAGCCTCACACGCTCACTTTAAGATGTAGTACGTCCCCCGCTTCTGGCCGATTTTGAGCAGGATGCCGCGCTCCACCAAATCCACCATATCCAGCCGCAGGGTTTCGGGGCTGACGTTGGGGCAAAGGGTCTGATACTCGCGGTTGGTAATCCGCCCGTGCTGCTGGATGTAGGCCAGGGCCTTCGCTTGCCGCTCGTTCATCGTCATCTCTCTGACCGGCGCGGCCACGGGACGCGCGCCCGCCACATGTTCAAAGGTCACGGTGAAGGAGTAGTCGGTGGCGTGGAACTCCGGCGGCGGATGGCCCGCGTGGATCATCTCCTCGATCATCAGATCGACGCCCAGGCCCAGCTCTTCGATGTAGCCCCACTGGTAGAGGCCGTGAACGATGCGCGGGTTGCGTGAGAAGTGCTCATCGACGATGTTGTCGATGGTGATGTAGCCCGGCAGGCCGCCGGGGCTGGAAATTTCCATGCGGTCGGTGAACATGCGGATTTCGGTGGGCCGTCCACGCAGGCGGTAGTCCCGGTGCGCGATGGCGTTGACCAGCGCCTCGCGGAGGGCGCCCGGCGGATAGAGCCACTGCTCTTCGCGCTCCAGGCCGCGCACCACCGCGCCCCGGCGGATTTCCTCTTGCAAGATGTCCCACGTTCGCTGGATGATGTGGGGCAGCGTGCCGGACACCTCGACGCGGCGGCCGTAGCCGGTCTCGCCATCGGGCTTGCGCACCTTCTCGCCCTCGAAGCGCACGAAGGTCAGGCCGCTGCGGGGGATGAAGGTCTGCGGCGTTTTGCCGAAGAGGAGGATGCCCGCCACCGTCGGTTGGCCGCCGGGGAGCAGCCAGCCCATCTGCGCGAGCAGGTCATCCAGCGGGCGGCCCAGGGGCCGGCCCTGGCGCTCCTCCCACGCCTCGACGAAGGCGCGCAGCACCTCGTCATCGAGATCGGCGCGGGTGGCGCCGGGCACGGAATCGGCCTCGTACTCGCTGGTGGAGCGGCTGGCGCTCAACTCCTGGAGCTGGTCGCCGGTGAGCGGGCGGTTTTCGTCGCCGGTGCGGATGAGCACGCGCCCATCATCCAGCGTGTGCAACTCCGGGCTGCGCTGCACGCGCCCCACGAAGACGAACGCGCCGCTGGTCTCGATTTGCTCCCAGTTGACGAGGATAGGCGGGCGGCAGCGGAACTCGGCCTGCTTGACCAGCTCGTCGAATTCCTCCGGGTAGATCGCGCCCGAAGGTCGCCCGCTCTCTTGCGCGCCGACGTAGATGGTGCCGCCGTCGGCGTTAGCGAACGCCACCAGCGTCTCTGCCAGCGCGTCAATGTCGGCGTCGGGCAGCAGCGCGACTAATTGGTTAGAACCGGTACGAATGGTGTAGGGCATAAGCTCCTCTTTACTCCGTGTTGCGAAGACGTTTTACGCCGCGTCTGCGCTATCCTCTTCATCATTATTGAACAGCCGGGCGATGGAGGCGACTTTGTCATGAGCCTTGAGATCCATCATTTGGACGCCCTGGGTGTAACGCCCCAGCTTGGGGATGCGGTGGACTTGCGTGCGCAGGATAATGCCGCCTTCGGACATCAGCGTGATCTCGTCGCCGTCTTGCACCACGCGCCCATCGGCGACCTTGCCCGTCTTCTGTGTGACCTTGTAGGCGCGCACGCCCTTGCCGCCGCGTCCCTGGGTGCGGAATTCGCTGAGGAGCGTGCAGCGCCCATAGCCGCGCGTGGTCGCCAGGAAGAGACTGCCGTCCGGCTCCAGCACCTCGGCGACGGTCACGCGGTCGTCTTCGCTCAGGCGGATACCGATAACGCCGGCGGCCGCGCGGCCCATCGGGCGCACGTCTTGCTCCTCGATGCGGATGCCCTGGCCCTGCTCGGTAATCAGGATGACCTCGTCCTTGCCGCTGGTGGCGCGCACCCAGCCTAGCTCGTCGTCTTCGTTCAGGTTGATGGCAATCAGGCCACTGGGACGCACGGAATTGAACTCGCTGAGGTGGATGCGCTTGGCGCGGCCCTGGCGCGTGATCATCAGCAGGTAGTTGGCGGCATTGAAATCCGCCACCGGCACCACGGCTGTCACGCGCTCGTTGGCATCCAGAGCCAAAATCCCGTTGATGAGCGCGCCTTTCGCCGTGCGTCCGACATCGGGAATTTGATACACCTTTTCCTGATAGACCTTGCCCTTGTTGGTGAAGAAGAGCAGCGTGCTGTGGCTATCCGCCGAAATCAGCGCCGTGATTTCATCTTCGTCGCCCGTCGCCATGCCGATGACGCCGCGCCCGCCGCGTCCCTGCGCGCGGTAGACCGACCAGGGCACGCGCTTGATGTAGCCGCGCTGCGTGATGGAGACGAGCACGGCTTCTTTTTTGATGAGGTCTTCGAGGTCGATAGCGCCATCCTCATGGGGGCGAAGCTTGGTGCGGCGGGGGTCGGCGTAATCGGCGCGCAGTTGGCGCAGGTCTTCGCGGATGACGGCGCGTTGCTCGCCGGGCGAGGCCAGCAGGGCCTCATATCCCGCAATCGCTTCGAGGAGCGCGGCGTGCTCTTCTTCGATCTTCTGACGTTCCAGCCCGGTGAGGCGGCGCAACTGCATATCGAGGATGGCCTGCGCCTGCACTTCGGAGAGCGAGAAGTTGCCCATCAAGTTCTGGCGGGCCGTGTCCACGTCGGGGGATTCGCGGATCGTGCGGATGATGGCATCCAGGTGATCCAGCGCGATGAGCAAGCCTTCGAGGATGTGCGCGCGGGCCTGGGCCTTGTTTAGCTCGTATTGGGTGCGGCGCACCAGTACCTCGATGCGGTGGCCCAGGAAGATCTGCAACAGCCGCTTGAGCGGCAGCATCTTGGGCACGCCATCCACCAGGGCCAGGAGTTGGACGCCAAAGGTGGTCTGGAGCGGCGTGGCCTTGTAGAGCTTGTTGAGTACCTGCTTGGGCTGCGCCCCGTGCTTGAGTTCGATGACAATGCTCATCCCGTCCCGGTCGGATTCGTCGCGCAGGTCGCTGATCTCGCTCAGGCGGCCTTCGCGCACCAGCCCCGCGATGCGCTCCAGAAGCGAGCTTTTGTTGAGCTGATAGGGGATCTCGGTGATGATGATGCGGTGGCGGTTGCGCCCCATCTCTTCGATAGTGGCGACCGCGCGCACTGTGACCTTGCCGCGCCCGGTGGCGTAGGCTTTGATGATTGCCTCTTGGCCTAGAATTTCGCCGCCGGTGGGGAAGTCCGGCCCCTGGATATGGCGCATCAGTTCATCGACGGCGATGTCGTCCTGGCGTTCCCAGTTGTCGAGCAGATAAATCAGCGCGTCTACCACTTCGCCCAGATTGTGCGGGGGGATATTGGTGGACATCCCGACCGCGATGCCGGAGGAACCGTTGATCAGCAGGTTGGGCAGGCGGGCGGGAAGCACGGCGGGTTGTTCCAGGCTGCCATCGAAGTTCTCGACCCAGTCCACGGTGTCCTTCTCGATGTCTTGCAGCAGTTCCATCGAGATATGCGCCATCCGCGCCTCGGTGTACCGCATCGCCGCCGGAG
>SLSP01000235.1 GCA_007130345.1 Thermoflexales bacterium | reverse complement strand
TGGAGCGTCTGGAGGCGATGTATGGCGAGCGCGTGCGGCATGTCTGGGCCGGGCAGGTGCCGGAGCGCGCCTATCACTATGACGGCATCACCATCCGCCCGGCGGCCAGCCAGCCCGCCAGCGCGGAGGTGTCCGAGCGACTGGTCATCCCCATCCCCTTGGGCGGGATGGAGATCGGGTCTATCGTGTTGGAGCGCGCCGAGGGCCAGGACTGGTCACGCGAAGAGCTGTCACTGGCCCAGGCGGTCAGCGTGCAGGCCGGGCTGGCGTTGGAGAACGCCCGGCTGTTGGCCGAGACCCAGGCGCGGGCGGAACAGGAGCGCTTGATCAGCGATGTTTCCGCGCGCATCCGGGAGACGCTGGATGTGGACTCTATCTTGCAGATGGCGGCCCGCCAATTCCGGGCGGTGATGGACTTGGATAAGGTGGAAATCCGCGTGGGCCTGGCCGACGCGCCCCACGAGGAGGTGCCGTGATGAGGAGGATAGACCGTTTTCTGCGGCGCTGGTCGGTGCGCTGGCGCGTCTTGATCGGCCCCGCGCTGCTCACGCTCGCCTTGATCACGGCGATTCCGGTGCTGATTGTATCGCAGGCTCAACTTATTGATCAGCAACAGGACATCGCGCAAACGGTGGTGCAGGCAGACCGGGCCTTGCTGAACGCGGCGGCGTTGATTGCTTCTTCGCGCGTGAATCTGATGCGTTATTTGCAGGATACCACGCCGAGTGCCTATCAATCGCTCAATGATGTGGCGCAGGCTCAAATCTCGTTGCAGGGCGCGTTGTCTGTGGTGCAGGACGCGGTGCTCATCAGTCAAATCCAGGGCATCGAGGCCGAACTGCTCGCTTACCGGTTGATCATCGTCGAGATTCGGGATGCCAGGGAAGCGGGCGAAGTCGCGGTAATCCCGCAGTTAGAGCTGGACGCGCTTAATATGGGCACGGATATTGGCTTGCGCATTCAGGGCGTCGTGGCCCAGAGCCAGGCGCGGTTGAATCGGGCGAATGAGTCTCTGCGGGCGGTGGCGCAAGCGCGCCTGCGGACGATTTCGTTGCTGTATGGCGGTTTTGTGCTCTTGGTGTTGAGCTTCTCGTTCTTCGTGCAGCGCAGCATCATACAGCCTGTCAATGTCCTGCGCAAGGGCGCGGAGGATTTTGGCCGAGGGCAAGAGGTCAATATCCCGGTGACGGGGGCTGACGAACTGAGCTTACTCGCGCGCACGTTTAATGAAGTCACCGCGCAACTGTCGCAATCCTACCGCGAGATGGAGCAGCGGGTGGCCGAGCGCACGCGCGACTTGGAGCGCCGCACCGCCTATATGCAGGCGGCGGCAGAGGTGAGTCGGACGACCAACGCTATCATCGACGTGGACGCGCTGATCCAGCAGTCCGTAGACCTGATCCGCGAGCGCTTCGGGCTGTATTACGTGGGCCTGTTTATGAAGAATGAGGCCCAAGAATGGGCCGTGTTGCAAGCCGGCACCGGCAGCGCGGGCGCGGCGATGGTGGCGCGCGGCCATCGTATTCGGATAGGCGAGGGGATGATCGGGTGGGCGGTGGCGCACGGTGCCTCTCGCGTGGCGATGCAAGCCGGCGCGGACGCCGTGCGTCTGGCTACCCCGGAACTGCCGGAAACCCGTTCTGAGGCGGCCATTCCGCTGCGCGCGCGCGGCGAGACCATCGGCGCGCTCACGGTGCAGGATACCGAGTCCGGCACCTTCAACGCGGAGGCTATTGAGGCGTTGCAGATTATGGGCGATCAGTTGGCGGTGGCGCTGGAGAACGCGCGCTTGCTCGCCGAGAGCCAGGAAGCGCTTGCCGCAGCTCGCCGCGCTTATGGCGAATTGACCCGCGAGGGATGGGAGCGCCTCGTGCTGCTGCGCCCCGATTTGGGCTACGCGGTCGATGCGCGTGGCGGCGTCGCGCCGGTGGCCGGGCGGTGGCAGCCGGAGATGCGCGAGGCGCGCGCGCAGGATCGCGTGGTGGAGAACGAGACGGGCGACACCGTCACCATTCCCCTCAAGACCCGCGATCAGGTGATCGGCGTGGTGCAGTTGAGCAAATCCGCCCAGTCCAGCGCGTGGAACGCCCAGGAGTTGCGCATGATGACCACGCTGGTGGAGCAGTTGGGCGTCGCGCTGGATGGCGCGCGGCTCTACCAGCAATCGCAGCGGCGCGCGGTGCAGGAGCAGTTGGTGGGCGAGATCACCACGCAGATGCGCGCCTCCCTCAACGTGGACGCGGTGCTACAGACCGCCGCGCGCGAGTTGGGCCGCCTGCCCGGCGTCGTCGAGGCCAACGTCCACCTCGATTTGCCGACGACCTTGACCGCCGACGATGATGGCCGGGGCGCGTCTGAATAAGCGTGCCGGGGGTAGTTATACGGAAAAGGGCGGCTTTTTGTACCGGAGAAGGGACTTAGGTGGAAAGTTTTCGTCTAATACATGAGTCCCCTGAAAAAAGTCCAAAAATCCGATTTTTCCACACGCGACCTACTACCTATATGAAATTCGCACGCGGAAAATCTATCTGTAGTATCAAGTTTCTAAAAAATTGTATTTTTGGACTGATCGGGAGGGGGTAATCCGCATTATCAGTGCCAGAAAGGCGACCAAAAATGAGCGACGAGTTTATGAAGAATCCGAATGACGATTACGAACTGAAAGAAGACTATGATCTCTCGCAACTGCCGATTGTGCCCAAAGGCCGTTATGCACCGGAGCGCCGTATGGGAAGCAATATCGCTGTATTAGAACCAGACTTGGCCCAAGCATTTCCAAATGACGAAGCGGTCAACCAGGCTTTGCGGGTTGTCTTACAGGCAGCACGGATTCCGGTAACAGCAAGCGTATAAACATTACACAGCTCTAGCAAAGCCGCGCGCAGTCGGCGGAGTCTGTGGTGTGGGGTTGTAGCGGGCGCGGTTAGCCGCGTGGGTGTTGGATAGGAAACGCGCGCGAAGGGGTTTGCTGTTGCAGGTGCGTCGCCGCAGCCACTGCGCCGCTGAACCCGTGCCGTTAAGCAAGGAGGACAATTTTGCTTCGATTTCCATTTGGTATGCCAATCACGCCTGTTCAGCAACAGGATACCAGCCCAAAGCGCATATTCGTGCTTGGTGTCTATGCCAGTGCAGTCCATGCTCGGTGGGTGGACGATTCCGGCAAGACACTGATCAACGCCCTCGCCGTTGCTTCCGAACCTGAGATCTTCTGGCGCGGCGACGACGCTGGCTCAGTCATCGAGCGTATACCGATACCGCCTGGAGCAGGCCGTCTAATTGCAGCAAGCAAGCGGCTGAACGGCCCTTCGGGGGACGCCTTGGATTCGATGTTCTTGGAGCCATTGGGTTCTACAAGGGGTGATGCATGGCTATGCGATTTGTTACCTGAGAGCCGGTGCAACCCGAAACAGCGCGCCGCAATCAAGAGGGAATACGACCCTCGCCGTGACGCACTAGGCTTGCCGGACTACGACTTCCCACCGGTTCCTGCAATCTTGGCTACAGAGGAGCGGCGGCTTGCGATACAGCGAGAGATCATCGCAGCATCGCCCGAAGTTCTGATCACTTTGGGAGATTTGCCGCTCAAATGGTTCACAAGTCACTACGGTTCGCACACTACTTTGGGCGTATACGGGAGAACGATTGAAACCTATGGCCGTCTGCACGACCTTGTGATTGCCGGACATGCTCTGAAGTTGTTGCCGCTGGTACATCCACGTCAGGCCGCACGGCTTGGAGCGCATTCGGCCAAGTGGAGTAAATTGCACGCACACTGGATGAAGCACGTTCAGACAAAGGCGCAGTTGCAGCAGGAGAGCGAGCACTTAGCATGACCCGACAGACAAAAGCGCAGTTGCAGCAGGAGATCGAGCAGTTACGGCAGCGTGTCCGCGTGTCGGAGGCGCGGGCCGGCGCGGAGGCGTTGGCCCTGCTCCCGGAGATGGCGGCATCGCTGGCGGCGGCTTTGGATAGCGAGGAGATCCTCGCCCTTGTGTACCAATACACCCCGCGCCTGATTGAGACGGAGAATTTCCACCTCGCGCTGTATATGGAAGCGCCGCAGGAGCTTTTCTTCGCGCTGGCGGTGGTGGATGGGGAGCGGGCGCCGGAGGATGAGGCGCGGTATCCGCTAGGCGAGGGGCTAACCGAATACGTCCTCCGCACCCGCGAGCCGCTGCTGATCCGAGAGGACATCCCCGGCACCCGCGAGCGCTTGGGGATCCAGGTGGTGGGGCGGCAGGGCGCGCTCTCGTGGCTGGGCGTGCCCCTCGAGGCCGGGCAGCGCGTGATCGGGGTGTTGGCGGTGCAGAGCTACGCCGCGCCGCGCAAATATACCGAGCAACACCGCGATCTGCTCGTCCTGATGGCCGGGTACATTGCCGCCGCGCTTGAGAGGGTGCGCCTCAGCGACCAGCGCGCGCGGCAACTGGAGGAGTTGCGCGTCCTGAACGAGCTTGGGCAAGCGTTCTCAGAAACCCTCCCCCTGCCCCAGATTTTTCAGGTGACGCATCGGCTGGTGGGGGAGATACTCGATGCCGAGAACTTTTACATCGGCCAGTACGACGCGCAACGGGATATGTGGGAGAACACTTACCACCTCGAACACGGGGAGCGACTCACCGGGCAATGGCGGAAATTGGGCTTCGGCCTGACCAATCACGTCATCCGCCGCCGCGAAACGCTCTTGCTGCGCAGCCCCCAGGCCGTCGCGGAGTTTATGGACGCCCAGGGCGTGGCGCTGGTGGGCGAACCGGCCCAAGCGTGGCTAGGCGTGCCGTTGCTGACCGGCGAGGCCGTGATCGGCGTGATGGTCATACAGAGCTACACTGAGGCCTACGCCTACGACGCCTCGGCCCAGGTCTTCTTCCAGGCGGTGGCCGCGCAGGTCGCCAGCGCGATTCAGAAGTGCCGGATGTCCGAGCGGGCGCGCGTCGCGCTGGATCAGACCCACACGCTCCACCAGGTGGGGCGCTCCGTAACGACGGCTCAAGACCTGGAGACGGTCTTCCGGGAGATGGTCAACAACGTGGCGGAGACGTTACCGGCGGATCGCGTGACGCTGATCACGTTTGACGTGCAGCAGCGGGAGGTGGAGCACTTTATGGCCGGCGGCCCCGGCGCGGATGACGTGGTGCGCGGCACCTTTGAGGAATTGTGGGAGGGGTTGAGCGGCTGGGTGTTGCGCGAGCGGCAGCCCGCGCTCTCTCCGAAGGGCGTCCCCGACGCGCGCGAAAGTCCAGCGGTGCAGCAGCGTCGCGCCGATACGCATTGCGGGGCCATCATCGCCGTGCCGCTCCTGTATCGGGATGAGGCTGTGGGCACGGTCACGGCCATCAACCGCCCGGAGCAACGCGACTTCACCGAGCAGGATGTGGCCTTGTTGCAGACCATTGCCGGGCAGATTGCCATCGCGCTGGAAAGCCGCCAGTTGGAGGAAGAACGCGAGCAGAAGGTCGCGGAGATGGCGTTGCTCAACCAGATTGGGCAGCAGTTGGCTACGGTGATGACGATGGAAGAGGTGTTGGAGATGACCTACGAGCAGGTCGGGCGGCGGTTCGATACCCGCAGCTTCTTCATCGCGCTGTATCAGGAGGGCAGTTCGGAGTGGCTCCTGGCGTTCGATGTGGCGTCGGGCAAGCGGCAACCGGCGCGGCGGTACACGATGGGCCAGGGATTGACCAGCCACATCATCCGCACCCGCCACCCGGTGCTGTTCCGCTCCGCGCAAGAACACAACGCCTTCCTGGCCGCGCGCGGTTTCGAGCAGGTGGGCGAGACGCCCAATTCGTGGATGGGCGTGCCGTTGATCGCGTCTAACGAGGTGGTCGGCGTGATGGGGATTGAGAGTTACGCGCGGGAAGACCTGTATAGCGAGCACGATCTGGCCTTCTTCCACGCTATCGCGGCGCAAGTCGCCAATGCCGTCCAAAACGCGCGCTTGCTGAGCCAGTTTCGCGTGCAGGCGGCGAATGAGCGGCGCGCTCGGACTATCACGGCGCAAATCCGCCAGGCCCCGGACACTACGGCCATTTTGCGGAGTGCAGCGGAGACGTTGCGCGAGGCTCTCGGCGCGTCGGCGGTGGTGTTGCGCCTGGGATCGCGGGAACAACTGTTGGGCGCGTCACATAATGGCGCGGATGGGGAGTGAGGTGCGGTATGGCGGATGAGGCACGGCGCGTAGTCGAGCAGTCCTGGGAGGGCCGGCGGCCTACGGTGGGCCTGGTGGTGACATGGCTGCGAGATAAATATGAAAACCAAATTTTGCGGGGCGTCCACGACGTGGCACAAGAAGCGGGCGTCAACGTCATCTGTATGGTGTGGGGAGAGATGCGGCGCGAGATACCCACCGAAGTGATCTACAACCTGGTCAGCATCGAGACCTTCTCCGGGCTGGTGTTAAGCCCCACCATCGGCCATACCGTCGCCCCCGGGGCCGTCCAGGCGCTTTGCGAGCGCTACGCCGATGTGCCCATAGTCAGCGGGGCGTTGGGCATACACGGGATCACGCAGGTGATGACCGATAGCTACAGCGGTATGCGCGATGTCATCACGCATCTGGTGGCGCAGCATACCTGCCGCCGCCTGGCCTTTAT
>SLSP01000149.1 GCA_007130345.1 Thermoflexales bacterium | reverse complement strand
TGTGGATGGCGATGGGGTACTCGGCGCGGACGTAGAAATAGCCCTGTTGCGCGCCGATGACGTAAGCGGCAATCGCCATGCCTTCGATGACGGCGTGGGGATCACCTTCCAGCACGCGGCGGTTCATAAACGCGCCGGGGTCGCCCTCGTCGCCGTTGCAGATGACGTATTTGCGGTCGCCGGGAGAGTTGCGGGCGAACTTCCACTTGAGCCAGGTGGGGAATCCGGCCCCACCGCGCCCGCGCAGCCCGGATTCCTTGACGGTTTCCAGGGTCTCATCCGGGGTCATTTCTGTGAGGACTTTCGCCAGGGCCACGTAGCCGTCGTGCGCGATGTAGTCCTCGATGTCGAACGGGTTGATGACGCCGACATTGCGCAGCACCACCCGCACTTCTTTGGTGGCGGGAGCTTCCAGAGGTTCGACTTCCGGCTCCCGATATAGCAACGTTTCTACAGGGCGGCCCTTATAGAGATGCTCCTGTACGATCAGGCGGGCATCATTGGGCGAGATGTGAGCGTAGTGCAAGCCCTCTGGATAGACGATAAGTTCGATGCCGCGCGCGACGTCCCCTATCGGCTCCGTGCCCATCACCTGCACTTCATCCTGCAAGTCGAGTTCATGGATAGTGTCAAGCAGCACCGCGCTGACGTCTTGTGCATCCTTCGCCGCGCCGCTGACCAAAACATGTGCGCGATAAGCCATAAATTCCTCCTTAACCCACAAGGGCGGGCATTAGCCCCGCTTGATTTGCCAGTCGGCTACGGGCTCGCGGCCCACCACATGCTTATCAATGAGGGTACGCGCGCGCGCGGAATCGATCTTGCCATAAGTCACCATGTCGGCGTCGCTGACCTGCACCTGCACGATAGGCTCGTACTCGCACAGCCCCAGGCATCCGGTCTGCGTCACGACGACGTCGGTAATATCCTTCTCTTCGAGATGTCTGAGGATGGCCGACATCGTGTCGCGGGCGCCGGCGGCGATCCCGCATGTGCCCATCGCCACGACAACACGCGCCTGCGCGCCCTCGCCGGACAGTTGCCTGCGCTCCAATGCGCGTTCTTTAATTTTGCGTAGTTCTTCCAAACTCTTCATGGTGGATGTCCTCCTATAATCGTAGAGTGAATTTTCAGTGAATGATACGTGAAACGTGTTGTATCAAACGTCATGCGTCCAACGTCATTTTTTGACGTTTCACGTTTGACGTTTGACGTTTCACGCTTGTATATCGCGCAGCCCTTCCACGAGCGTGCCGCGCAAGAAGCCGAGCACCTCCGGGTCAGAGAGGGGCACGTCAGCGCCCAAAACCTCGCGGATTTCGCGGGTATCCAGCGTGAACTCGCGCCCGTCCACCTGATGCTGGTACAGCAAATCCAGCGCGGGGTAGCCCACGACGATGCAGATCAGTGTGCCGATGAGGTCGCCGAGGGGCGGGCGGTCGATGTGGCTGTGCTGAAACGCGGCCTCGGTGGTCGTCCCCTGCCCCAATTGCGACTGGATGGCGAAGTGGCCGCCGCACATCTCGGCGGTCTGCTTCAAGAAGGGGATGCCCAGGCCCACCTTGCGCGTGGTGCGCGTCGTGACCCAGGGGTCGGTGACGCGGCGCACCATCTCCGCGTCCATCCCGCTGCCGTTGTCGCGCAGGGTGATGGTCAGGCGATCCGCGTCCAGGTCTTCTGTGATGGTAATGTGCAGCAACGTGGCACCGGCTTTGGTGCCATTTTCGGCGATGTCCAGGATATGCTGTGACAGATCCCGGAAAGCGGTCATGCGTAAGGGCGCAAGCTCTTGGCGACATCCTGGGGCTTGACGCGGCCCACCATGTCCTCGTCGATCATCACGACGGGGGCTTGGGAGCACGCGCCGACGCACCGGCAAATTTCTAACGTAAAGCGGTTGTCTTCCGTCGTGCCGCCTAGCCCGACGCCCAAAATCTGCTGGTACTTCTCCACCAGCGTGGGGCCGTCGCGCACGTAGCACGCTGTGCCCATACAAATGCTGACAATGTGGCGGCCCACCGGCTGCATACGGAAGAAGGAGTAGAAGGTGAGCACGCCGTAGATGTGGCTCAGGGGGACGCCGAGGGCCTCGGCCAAGTAGTGTTGCATCGCCGGGGAGACGTAGCCCACTTTTTCTTGAGTCAGGGTCAAGGCCAACATCGTGGCGCCCGGCTTGTCCTTATTTTCGGCCACGATCTCTTCCAATACGGCCCGATGCTCTGGATCGAGTTCCAGTACATTTGGGGGGACTTCTTGAGAGCGTTCATTCATACGTTCACCTCGGTTGCGGGTTGGTTGTTGTTCGTACAGCGTGGGGGCCAGGTGGCCCATGCCTAGCATAAACACCCCTTATTATACTACAGTTCTACTTTCTTCCTTTAGTGACATTGTTCACTGTTTTGCCTGTAGTCCTCAGTCGGATAGAATCGCTTGTTCTCATCCTGGCGTTTGGTTGCTGTCACAGAGTCTTCGCCACCGCGCTACGCCGATGGTTGAAACCATCGGCTGCCATCCGAAGGGCGTTAAACCGCCCTGGGGGTGCCCTTTTGAACGGCTTGTCAGCCATCGAATTCATTCGGCGGCGGTTGGCGCGACGAATTGACGTTTGACGTTTGACGTTTCACGTTTCACGTTTCACGTCTCCCGCCCATCACGGCACGTAAGCCCGACACTCGCCCTCTCCGCGCAAGGCACGGCGCAGCGCGGCAACGCTCGGCGGCGCGTCCAGCACGAAGATGGTCATCGTCTTGCCGATCCAGTCCAGCCAGTGGGCGTCGGAGTTGCTGACCAGGGGGATGTCGGCGGGCAGGAAGCGATAGCGCGCGCGGGCCTGACTGGGGCGCATGTTGGGCGAGACCTCCGCCGCGTCCGCGACTAGCTCCGGCGGCCACATCCCAAGCACAGACATCAGCCCCTTCGCGGGGCGGTCGATGTGCGCGGGGATGACCAGCCCGCCGAGGGCGCGGGCCACGCGCGCGGCCTCTTCCAGGCTCACCAGGGCCGGGGCCTGGAGCAAGCGCGGCTCCTCCCGCGCGAAATCGCCCTCGGCATCGACGACGAACTGCGGCCCGAAGCGCTCCGGGTCGTTCTCGATGGGCGGAAGCCAGCCATCCACGTAAGCCTGCCACGCGGAGGCGGCGTCCATTGTGTCAAAGAGGCACAGAATCTCCACCTCCTCGCGGGTCTGAAGCTCCATGCCGGGGAGCACGGTCAACGCAGTGCCCTGGGCAGCCTCCATCACGGCGGCGGCGTTGCCCGTCGTGTTGTGGTCGGTGACGGCGATGAGGGCCAGGCCCTTGCGCAGCGCCTCATCAACGATGAGCGGGGGGATCATCTCCACCTCGGCGCACGCCGAAAGCACCGTGTGAAGGTGCAAATCCGCCCGGTATTCGCGCATCTCGATTACAGGCCCAGCTTCACCAGTTGCGCGATGGTCTCGTACACCGGCTCCGCACAGGAGAGGACAATCATGTCCTGTTGCGCGGCCTTCGCCAACGTCTCTTCGGGGACGGGCGCGCCTTCTGCCACGATGATGGCGACGATGCCGAGCAGCGAGGCCACCGCCACGATGTTGGCGTGCGTCTGGAGCGTGATCCAGACATCGCCGGCCTCCGCGCCGGCCATCACGCAACTGAGCAAATCAGCGGCGTACCCGCCCTCCGCCTCTTGATCCAGCAAGTCGTCCCCGGCCAGCACCTCCAGACTCAGGGTTTCTACAATATGACGGACTAGCATCATACCTCCTCTGTATAACATACTTGTAAAAACTTGATAGCTTGCTTTGTGAGCAAGCAAAACAACATCTCAAAATAGCCCGGCCTCCCCGTATGGGGCATTCCCGCGTGGCTAATCAAACCAGAATATCCGGTGAACCTGTCGGACGTAGCCCTCACTATTGATCGAAATGGTACGCAACCGGAAATGTTTGCCGGTGGGTGAGCGGGAGTAGATCAGCGTTTCGCCGATGGTGTCCCACTCGTGAACCCGCAGCGGCTCGCCGAGTAGCTCGATGACGCGCTCCCGCGAGTCGCCAATTTGGACGGCGAGGAAGGCGGACTCGGTATAGCCCGGCGCGTACTCGGTTCGGAAGAAGAAGTGGTGGATGGCACCGCATCCTACAAGAATCACAACCGCGAGAACCAACAGAAATACCGTATCACGTCTGAGTTTAGCTAATTTCAACGGTTCTCCCTCCACTGGATACACGTTTGGGATCAAGCATATTGCTCACCGAATCCCCCTACATTATAGAG
This sequence comes from Thermoflexales bacterium, assembly GCA_007130345.1. Classification (GTDB taxonomy): domain Bacteria; phylum Chloroflexota; class Anaerolineae; order B4-G1; family SLSP01; genus SLSP01. The sequence continues at coordinate 2,344 of SLSP01000149.1, read as the reverse complement.
AATCATAGCGGACTGGCAAATGCTCATCCGCTGACGTTTGACGCTTGACTACACCCCATCATCTTATGGACAAACCGCCTTTTTGCTATAACCGAAAAATGCCCCATAATAGTCCTATGTCGATATTGATAAAGTCAGATAAACCTCTTGTAGTGGTGGGGATGAGCAGCGGCGTGGACAGTTCCGCTGCGGCGGCGCTGTTGCTGGAAGCCGGATACGAAGTCCACGGACTGACGCTGCGGACGTGGCGGGTCTCCACGGCGGATGACGCGCCTGTCATCGACCAGGCCGGTGCCGTCGCGGCGGTCCTCGGCATCCCGCTGCACGTCACAGACGCGCGCGAGCGCTTCTATCACGATGTGGTCGTACCTTTTGCGGACGCTTACGCGCGCGGGCTGACGCCGAATCCCTGCGTGATGTGCAATCCCACGCTCAAGTTCGCGGCGCTGCTGGACGCGGCGGATTGCCTCGGTGCCGCGTGGATCGCCACCGGGCACTACGCCCGGATCGAACGCGCGCCGGATGGCCCGACTCATCTCTTGCGGGCGTGCAATCCGCACAAGGATCAGAGCTACGCGCTGTACCGGCTCACGCAGACGCACCTCTCGCGCTTATTGCTCCCCCTCGGCACAGTGGAGAGCAAGGAAGCGGTGCGGGACATCGCCCGGCGGCACGGTCTGCCCAGCGCGGAGCGCGAGGACAGCCAAGACCTATGTTTTATGGGACGGGGCGATTACCGCGCGTTGCTGACCGCCTTGCACGCCGAGGCTTTCCGGCCCGGCCCCATCTACAATGAAGCGGGCGAGCAACTCGGCGAGCATCGAGGATTGCCCGGTTACACCATCGGCCAGCGTTCGGGGATGGGGATTGCCGCCCGCGAGCGGCTCTACGTGCTGCGCAAGGACGCCGCGCGGAACACGCTCATCGTGGGACCCCGCGCCGCGCTGCTGCGGGATACCTGCACCCTTGAGGCTATGACCTTCACCGCCGGGGCCCCGCCGACGCGCGAGTTCGCGGCACGGGGGCGCGTCCGCTATCGCGCGCCGCGCGTCCCGGTGGAGGTGACGCTGCTGCCCGGCAACCGGGCGCGGGTCTCGCTGCGCGAACCACAGGCGGGTCTCGCGCCGGGACAGTCGCTGGTGCTATACGCGGGCGAGCGCGTCCTCGGTGGGGGGATCATCTGCGCGGATCAAGAACGTGCCGGCACCGTCCCCGAGGACGCGGACACCGCGCTTTTTTGAGCATCCCCTTGAGTCCCCTGAAAAGAGTACAAAAATCCGATTTTTTAGAGACTTGATACTACAGATGGATTTTCCGCGTGCGAATTTCATACAAGTAGTAGGTCGCGCGTGCAAAAATCGGATTTTTTAGGGTGCTTTCAGTAAAGTCACCCTTGCCATTTGCCTTTTGCCATTCAAAAAGGAGGCCCTATGCCCGTTTTCTTTGATGTCGAAACCCAGGATACGTTTCAGGACGTTGGCGGTCGCTATCCCGACCGATTATCTATTTCGGTGGCAGTCTCGTACAATACCGCCGATCAGGCGTTCCATCGCTATACCGAGGCCGAGGTGCCCGCGCTGGTGGCGGAGTTGCAGGCCGCCGATCTGGTGGTGGGCTACAATCTCTACGGCTTCGACTATCCCGTCGTGATGCGCTACACCGACGTGAACCTGCACGCGCTGCCCTCGGTGGATATGCTGGACGTGATCTACAAGCGGTTGGGCTTCCGCGTGGGGCTAGATGCGGTGGCCTCCGCGACGCTCGGCACGGGCAAGAGCGCCGATGGACTGCAAGCCGTGCGCTGGTGGCGCGAGGGGAAAGTCGAAACGGTGTTCGAGTATTGCGAGCAGGACGTTGCCGTGACCCGCGATGTGTACAACTTTGGCAAGCGGCATCGCTATGTGCAGTTTTATGACCGGCAGTACCGGCTCAAAAAGGTTCCGGTAAGCTGGTAGCCGCGCACCGCAGGTGGGCCTCGCACCGGGGCAGTCGCCGGTGCTGTACGCGGGCAAGCGCGTCCTCGGTGGGGGGATCATCTGCGCGGATCAACTAATAAAGCATCCCAGAGCACAGAATCGGCCTGATTGCAAATTGCAATGTTCTCTTGACCTGCCTCAAATTATGTTATACAATGGGTAAGGAACTAACCGGGAAACTCCCATATAGCCCGGAACCGGGATTGCTCCCCCGCAGATTTCCGCATCAGCGCGCCAGGGGTAGGTATTAGGGCAATCGCATCTAAATTGCCAGGACGCTGAGCAAACTATCAGGATTCCAGCCAGCCATCAGGCGTCTATTTTTGATACCTACCGAGCGCTCGGCTTCCTGGTTTAACAGACTCAAG
>SLSP01000263.1 GCA_007130345.1 Thermoflexales bacterium | reverse complement strand
GTTTCACCTTCGCCAGCATGTGCCGAAGGCGCGGTCGGATTGATACAATGCCAATGGCACAGACGTACTATGCTTCCTCTATCAGCGCCAACGCCTCAACAATGGCTTGATCCAACGATAGCTTGGTGCCCTCGGCCCAGGCCGCGCCAAACGCTTCTGCACCCAACGCGGCGCGTGTGGTTGCCACCACTTGCTCGTAACCGCCCCGTTGCAACGGGGGCAGTGTCACCCCCACGCTGGCGCGCAACGTTTCGGTGGCGGCAGCGAGATGGACGGCGCGGACGTTGTTCCCCCTGGCCCCAGACACCGCCGCCAGCCCTATCAGGTTCCATATCATTTCGGACTTAAGGCCCATTTCCTGGTTGAGCGTCAAGCTCTCTACAAACACAACGCGCGCGCTGTGGGTATCCCCCTGGAGAAGATTCAGGTATCCCAGGTAGTTGAGCGACTCCGCGACGCCGCGTTTGTTACCCATCTCGCGCCGCAGGCTCAAGCACTCTTCGTGCAAGGCCCGCGCCTCGGCGTAGTCGCCCTGAGACAGTGCCACATTCCCCAGGTTATTGAGCGAGGACGAGACCCCTTGCCTGTCACCCATATCGCGCTTCAGGCTCAGACTCTCTTCATACAAGGCCCGCGCCGCAACGTAGTCGCCTTGATTGCTCGCCACAAGCCCCAAATTGTTGAGCGATACCGCGATGCCCTGTTTGTCACCCATCTCGCGCCGCAAGCTCAGGCTTTCTTCATACAAGGCCCGCGCCTCGACGTAGTCGCCCCGCTTCAAGGCCGCCACCCCCAGGTTTTGGAGCGAACCCGCGACGCCTTGCTTGTCCCCCATTTCGCGATGCAGGTTCAGGCTCTCTTCCAGCATAGCCCGCGCCGCGCCATAGTCGCCCAAATTCAAGGCCACCATCCCCAGGTTGTTGAGCGAAGCCGAGATGCCCCATTTGTCGTCCATCTCGCGCCGTAGGCTCAGGCTTTCTTCAAACAATGTCCGCGCCTCGGCGTAGTTGCCCTGCTTCAAAACCACAATCCCCAAATTGTTGCGCGCCAAGGCCACGCTTACCAGATCGTCAGTTTCCTGCGCCAGCGTCAGCCCTTCATTTAACCGCGCGCGTGCTTCGGCGTAATTGCCCTGGGAGCACAAGACGATCCCCGTTTCGATCAGCAGCTTGGCTAACCTGTCGCTGTTATCTGACACTGGCTGTATTTCTTTGGCCTGGGCCAACCAGTTAAGGGCGGCTTCGTATGCGCCGCGTTGGCGGTTTAACTTGCCTAACGCGAACTGCGCCCTGGCTCTCTTCTCGACGGTATCATGGGCGAAGGCTAACGCGGCGCGGTAGTCGCTTTCAGCTTCCTCCCACTGCCCCATCAACTCCAACACCTGTCCCCGCTGCAAATAAAGGGCGAATTTGTCCTGGTCGTCTGGCAACAAGGTCAACAAGCGCGTGTAAAAATCAATCGCGGCCTCGTTGGCGAAGACCTTTTCCGCTGCCGCGCCCGCCAGCTTCAGGTAGTGGATCTCTTTCTCCACGTCTTCGGCGTAACGGTAGTGATAGGCCAGCAGCGGCCAGAAAATGTGCGCTTCGGGATGGGCCTCGTACCACGCGGCGGCGGTGCGGTGCAGATCGCGGCGTTGCGCAAAGAGCAGGGTTTGGTAGGCGGCCTCTTGCGTGATGATGTGCTTGAACATGTAGGTCAGTTCCGGCTCCAGTGTTTCGAGAAAGGTGAAGTCGGCGGCCTGGAGTGCGGTTAGATGGGTTCTCAGCACCGTTTCGAGGGTTGTAGCGTAGCGGCTGAGCGTGTAAAAGAGCGGCGCATACGTGAAAGAGCGCCCCAGCACCGCCGCGACTTTGAGAATGAACTGGCGCTCGGCCGGCTGGCGATCTAAGCGCGCCAGGATCAGCCCGTGTAAGGTGTGAGGCAGGGCGCGTTGGGCAGTCTCCAAATCGTCCCGGATGCGACACGTGGCCGGAGCACCTTCATCGCCTTCTACCGCCTCGATAAGGCCGGTATCGCGCAGGTGGAATACCAGTTCCTCGGCGAAGAAGGGGTTGCCGTTGGCGCGCGCAGTCACCAGATCGATCAGCGGCGCGGGGAGCGCGGCCACAGGGACGCGCAAGCGGTGCGCCATCAGCGCGTGAATGTCCTCCGCCGCCAGCGCCGTCAAGGCCAATTCGCGCGTGAACGGCTGCGCCCGCAATTCGGCGAACACGGCGCGCCCGATACCGGTTTCTGGAAGCGGGCGGCTGACCAGGACGCACAAGAAGGGCGCGTTGCGCAAGGTCAAGGAGCGGATCACCTGCTGAACAAGCTGCCACGACAGTTCGTCCAACCAGTGGACGTCATCGAGGATCAACACCAGCGAGCGCTCGTCTGTCCACGCTTGCAAGAGCGCCGTCGCCACTAACAGCACATTTTGCTGGCGCAGATTCGCGTCGAGCGATTGGGTCAAGGCGGTTTCGGGCAATTCCAGGCCCAGGATGTCGTTCAGCACGGGCCAGCGCGCCGCGTGCTCGGGGATGAGCTGCGGAGCCAACGCCGCGACGCGCGCGCGGCGCGCGGGCATCTCCGGCACATCTTCCAGGTGGAAGTATGAGGTGAAGACCTCGCGCCAGGCGCGATAGGGCGTCTGTTGCTCGATGCTCTGCCCGTTGCCAATAAGCCCGGTCAACCCGCGCTCGCGGGCCATGTGCTTCAGCAACTCCACCAGATGGGATTTGCCAATCCCGGCCTCGCCTTCGATGATCACCACACGCGGCGCGCCGCCTTCCACCGCATCCAAAACTTGAGCCAGCACGGCGGCTTCCGCGCGGCGGCCGATCAGCGTGGGCGGCGATGTGGGCTGTGCTGCTTTCCCAACTGCCGGGCGATAAACGCGAATCAGCCCGACGCGGCCTTTAAGGCGTACCGGCGGCAAACTCTCGAAAGCGATCTTATCCCGCGCCTGGCGATAGACGCTGTACGAACAGCGCATCTCGCCGGGTGGGGCCGCCGTCATCAGCCGGGCGGCCAACACCACATCGCTGCCAATCGCCCCATAGGAGCGGCGCGTGACGCTGCCATACGCTCCAGTGCGCGCCGGGCCGCTGGCCAGGCCGATTTGCAGCGTCAGAAAGCGCAGCGAGTCCGGCAACGCCAGCAAGCCCTCTGCCGCGCGCACGGCGCGGAAAGCGTCATCATCGTGCGCGGCGAGCGCGCCAAAGACGACGTAGAGGAAACTGCCCTTGTCGCCAATCGTCACCTGGAGCAGATCGCCGGCATAGCGGGCCGCCGTCTGTTGTACGTGGCAGATGAACGCATCCAACTTCGCGCCGGCGTCGGGATCACGGTCATAATCTATGCCGGTGAAGCGCAGGAAGAGCGCGACGACCGGGCGCAATTCGGGATAGGCTTCCCCATCGCCCTCGCGTAGGCGCGCGTGGATCCAGGGGCGGATCTGCGCATACGTGAGCGCGGTATCCGCCAGCGCCGACCACGGAGCGGCTTCTGCCGGGGCCGCGAGCGACCACAGCACAGCGAATTCGCTCCCTTCTTCGGGATGAATGCGGATTTCGCCTGGGGTTGCCGCGCCCTGGAGCGCCGCGCGCGCCGAGGGCGCCAGCACAATCTCACCCCGCTGCGCCATCCCTTCGGCCTGAGACATCGCACGCAGGGGCGCGCCGGCCAGGATGTCCAGTTGCCGCGCCGCCGGATCGCCGACCACAAAGCGCCGCGCCGCGCCGCAGGCAATGCCGATTTTGACCGTCAACGCCGCGCGCACGCCGGGGAGCACATCAGCATCGGCGAAAGGCGCCATCGCGCGCTGCATCGCCAGGGCCGCGGTCGCCGCGCGCGTCACGGAGCCGACGGGAAGCCGGACGCCGCTCAGGTCGGCATCATCAAACCAACAGGTGATAGCGTCGCCCACGAAATCGATGACGCTGCCGCGATGCTGCTCCACCTGATATACCAGGCTATCGTAGACTTGCCCTAGCAGGCGCGTCATCTCCTCAGCAGCGCGTTGCGGGCCGAGTTGTTCGGCGAGCGCCTCGAACAGGGGTGTAAAGCCGCTGATGTCGGCGAAGAGCGCCGCACCGTGGGTGTGTTCGGGCAGATATTTTCCACGCGCTAAGGCACGAAGGCGATCTTGGGGGAAGTATGTGGACAGGTTTAACATTTACAGGCCGCCTGGGCTGCGCGCGCCGCTTGCACGAGCGCATTGATGTCAGCATAGTTGAAGTCATTCAAGGTATCCAAAAGCGCGTTACCAATGGCGGGCGACCTCTGCTGGATGCGCGCACTCCACGTGTGTAACTTTTCCCAATGCCCAATCGCGCTCGCCATTTCCATCGCTTGCAGTTCCGCATCCGTGCAGAGGTCAGCCAATGGCGCGGCGAAGTCAGTCAATGCCGGGCCGGATTCTGCTGGCATATCCAGAGAACGCGGAGAAAGCTTGACCGGCAACGTGAAGAAGAACACAGTACCTTGCCCCATCACGCTCGTCACGCCCACTTCGCCGCCCAGTTTCTCCACCATCCGCTTGACGATGGACAGCCCCAATCCATGCCCCTCGGCGCGCGTCTTATCCAGACGGGTGAAGGGCGCGAAGAGGCGTTGCTGCGCTTGCGGGGTGAGGCCCGGCCCGTTATCCCGCACCCAGAACGCGATATGATTTTCTGGATGCTGAAGTTTAGCCCACAGTCCCGGTATCTCGGCTGCCGCGGACGCTGTTTCGTTGTCGAGCCGGGTGTAGCCTAGCTCCACACGCGGCAGGATGTGCTCCTCCGGGCGGCCGCCGTATTTCAGCGCGTTGCTGATATAGTTGGCCCAGACCTCTTCTACCCAGGCCGCGTGCCCCATCACGTTGGGCCATTGGGCCGGCTGGATAATCTCAGCCTGATACTGCGTGATGACCGAGGCTAACCGCTCTTCAACCTCCACGATGACGCAGGGCATCTGCACGGGCACCAGTTCGACGTTGGCTTGTCGCACATTGGCGAACTGGAGCAATTCGGTAATAATGCACCCCATCTTGTTGCCGGTTTTGAGGATCACCTCCGCAGATTCCCGCTCCTGTGAGGCCGGGGGAAGAACATCCACGAGCAAACCGCTGTACCCTATCACTAGAGATAATGGATTTTTGAGATCGTGAGCGACGGTTCCAGAGAAGGCTTGTAAATCGCCGATGAGTTGCTCACGCTCAACGATTTCTTGCGCCAACTGCGTGTTAAGTTCGTGGGTTTGCGCGACCGCGCGCTGTAAATCGGACGTGCGCTCGGCAACCAGGTCTTCCAGGTGTTCCTGATGACGCTGTAACGCCAGTTCGGCGCGCTCGCGTTCGTCGATTTCGCGTTGCGCTTGCTGGTACAGATAGGCGTTGTGGATGGCGATAGCCGCTTGCTGCGCCAGCGACTCCAATTGTTCCGCATCCTGCTCTGTGTAGAAACCGGGCGTCGCGCTGAGGAGGTTCATATAGCCAAACAAGCGGTTTTGCCGATGAATAGGGACGCCGATATACGACTGAATCCATTGATGCTCTGGATGCGAATAAACCCAGGCATCGTCCTGAGTCACATCGGGGATGATGATAGGCTGCAACGTCTGGCGCATTGTCGCCAGTCCTGACACTTCGGGGATTTTCAGGGCGATTTGCTGCAAAATATCCGCCGTGCCGTAATGTTCATATCCGCGCCCCCGACAAATCCGCGCCACATCCCCCTCGACGAGCATAACGTTCACCGCGTCGTACGCAACCAACGCGCCGATATGCGCCAGAATACGATCCAGAACTTCCTCATAATGCAGCGTGCTGGTCAACACCGCATTGACCTGTTGTAATACCTCTAGCATCTGCTGTTGCCGCAACGCGGTTTGCAAAGCCGCCTCGCGCTCGATCACCCGATGTTCCAACGCAGCGACTAGGCGTGCGTTCTCGAGAGCCAACGCGGCCTGCGCGGCCAGCGTGGTGAGACAACGCACATCCGCCGCGTCGAAAGGGGTGCCATCACATTTGTTGACAACTTCCAACACGCCAATGCGCCGGCCCTTGAAGCAGAGTGGCACCGCGAGCAGCGAGACGATGACCTGCTCGGTCAGCTTTTCGACTGCGGGATAATAGACCGGATGGGCCGGGACATCGGAGACGATGAGCGGCGCGTTGGTCGTGAAGACCTGACCGGCGATGGAGCCAGCGATAGGGACAGGCACATCGAGCAGATGTTCCTCATAGTGGCTGACGACCCTAAAACGCAACTCGTCACAATGCGGGGCGGTATCAGGGGGACTGTACTCCATCCCCTCACACAACAGAAGGCCGGCGGATTCTGTTTGCAATAAGGTCACAGCAGTCCGGACAATCTTCCGCAGGAGCTGCTCCGGGGATACGGTCGTAATCAGATCATGGGTAATTTGGAGTATCGGTTGAGTTTCTGGACATTCCACAACAATTCAATCCTATTTGGTTTGTTAGATTATGGTGCTAATACAGCGCGGCACAAATAACTCTCCAGTTGAATTTGCTCCCAGGGGAACGTCAGTTCCCCGTTCCGACGTATCGTCGCGGATCTGACGATCCGCTCTGAGTAAGGTTAACTGGGGAGAAACTTCCGTCGCGCTGTACGTTAAAGTATTACGCCAC
>SLSP01000192.1 GCA_007130345.1 Thermoflexales bacterium | reverse complement strand
CCCACAACTTGTTTATAAGTCCATTAGGCGAATCTAGTCAGAAAGGTCTCATTTACAAAATCCTAAAAGAGACTAATGTGGATGAATTTGACCCGCAATTTTTAGTTGACGAGTTCAATTGGATTAAAGAGCGTCTGGATTATAAAAGATGGGATGATTACCTTGATTCTCAAAAAATTAAGCGTGTAGGGAGAGGCCACGGACTAGGGCGTAATGAATCACAAAAGCGTCAAGTAATTTACGATTTGTTTTGCCAATATCAACAGCGTTTGGCTCAAAACAAGCAGTGTGATTGGGCGGATGTTCCGATTTTGATGCTGAAGGCAATAGACGAAGGGGTAATTGATAGATCGCAGTATCATGCCGTGATGATTGATGAGGCTCAAGACCTGGCCCCTTCTTGGTTTAGAGTAGCTTTCAAAATGATCAAGCCTGAAACAAATATGATTTTCATTGTTGGTGACGGCGCGCAAAAAATCTACCGGCGCGATTTTACGTGGAAAGAGCTAGGCTTGGGAGTCACATCTCAAAACAGCTATGTGCTTAAGCGTTCCTATCGTAGCACTCGAGAAATAATTGATGTAGCACTTGAGGTTATTCGAGACAGTCAAACCCTAGTGACCGAACTCGAGGATGCTGGGGATAGTATGGTGGAGCCAGAGAAGGAGTACGAACCGTTCCGACACGGACCGTTACCTGTGCTGCTCTCATTCAAGTCGCCCGAACAAGAATATGCTGAAGTAGCGGAGCAAATCCACGCTTTACTTCAGCAAGGTTATTTGCCAAAAGATATAGTAATTTTACAACGCTATCGAGATGGACAAAAAAGGATAGCTCAAGAAATACGTAAGCGTGGTATCACATGTACATTGGTTAAAGGGGAGTTAGATATTACGGAACCGTCTGTTAAGATATGCACATTTCATAGCGCCAAAGGTATCGAGTTTGACGTTGTTTTTATATGTGGGCTGGAAAACTTCAAAGTGAATGAACCTGTCGATACTCAAAGCGAAGAGTTTCAGCAAATTCTAGACCAAGAGCGGAAACTGTTATATGTTGGAATGACAAGAGCGAGAAAAATGCTCTATATTACATACAGTGGCGAAGGACCAGGTTGGATAGTTGATCGCCTTCAAAAAAAGTTAGAAGAAATGCGCCCTTGATGAAAGTGTGGTATCATTTGGGTGCATTGGATGTAACCCGCACCTCCACGCCATCTACGCGCACCCAATCCCCGGTGTGGATTTGGGCAATGGGGACGCGATCCACCATCGGAATTTCGGCGATGATGGCGCCCACCGCTACGATGGGTTCGCTTTCGGCGTTGAGGATGGCGGCGGGGGCCAGCCCGTTGACCGCGAGTTGGTAGAGCACGTAAGAACCGACGGTGCTCCCCTTGCCGGTGGGGAAGACGAGCACCTTCCCCGCCACGCACGCGCCTTCCAGAGAATGGCCGCGCTCGGTGATGATGCCCGTGTCGCCATCCACACCGCCCAGGAAGCCGATAGGCTCGCGTGATACCAGGGCGACGCCGGCAGCGTGCCCCGCTTTGATGACCCGCCCCTGGAAAGTGATGGCGTTCATTAGCCCCCTCCAAATAGCGACAGGCTCAGGAGCGTTGTTCCCTGAGCCTGTTGTGTGTTGTGCTTCGCCAAGACCGCGTGGTTATGGATAGACGCGGTTGATGACGCGGGGATAGGCAATGGTCTCGCGCAGGTGATCGATGCCGCAAATCCACGCGACCGTGCGCTCGACGCCCAGGCCGAAGCCGCTGTGCGGCACGCTGCCGTAGCGCCGCAAATCAAGATACCACCGGAAGGCCGCTTCGGGCAACTCGTGCTGGTGGAGGCGTTCCAGCAGCAGATCGGGATCGGAGATGCGCTCGCTGCCGCCGATGATCTCGCCGTAGCCCTCCGGAGCCAGCAGATCCACGCTCTTGCACACCTCCGGGCGACCGGGCCAGGGTTCCATATAGAAGGCTTTGGCCTCGGTGGGATAGCCGTAAACAAAAACCGGCTTGTCGAAGAGCTTGGTCAACTCGGTCTCGTGCGGGGAGCCGAAGTCGTCGCCCCACGTGATCTGAAGCAGCGCTTTCAACTCCGGATCAGCCGTCTGCTCGCGGATCGCCCCGACCTTCTCGATGGCCTCGTCATAGGAGATGCGGGGGAAGGGCGGCGCAATCTGCTCCAACGCGGCGGTGTCGCGCCCTAGAGACTTTAGCTCGGCGGCGCAGTCCGTGAGCACGCGCTGCACGATGTAGGACACGAACTGCTCCTCGATCTCCATCAACTGGTCGAGATCGCAGAAGGCCATCTCCGGCTCCACCATCCAGAACTCGGTGAGATGGCGGCGGGTCTTCGACTTCTCCGCCCGGAAGGTCGGCCCAAAGCAGTAGACCTTGTTGAAGGCGAAGATGTTGGCCTCGTTATAAAGCTGGCCGCTCTGCGTGAGATACACCTCCCCCTCGTCGAAATACTCCGTGCCGAAGAGCGTCGTCGTCCCCTCGCACGCCGCCGGCGTGAGGATGGGCGTGTCCATCAGCAGGAACCCCTGCCCGTCCAGCCAATCGCGGATAGCGCGGATGACGGTGGCCCGGATGCGCAGCACCGCCCACTGGCTCTGGGAGCGAATCCACAGGTGCCGATGATCCAGCAGAAAGTCCACGCCGTGCTCCTTGAGCGCGATGGGGTAGTCGCCTGCGACAGCTTGCATCACCTCCACACCGGTCACGCCGATCTCATAGCCGCCGGGGATGCCCGGCGCGCGCTTATCGGCCCGCACCTTCCCGTGGATGATGACCGACGACTCTTGTGGAATATGCACCAGCGCGTCGAAGATCTCCGGATCGAGGTCTTTCTCGAAGGCCACGCATTGGACGAAGCCATAGCCATCCCGCACCAGCAGGAAGACCAGCTTTCCCTTGTGGGTGCGATTGTACACCCACCCTTGAATGGTAATGTCTTGATCAACGTACTCCGCAATATCTTCTACACGAATGATGGGTGACATAGGCTTCCTCCTTTTGGGAAATGGTAGGTCAGTTATGTGAGCCAATCCGGTGCAACGCACTTTATGCTGGATGCTATGCACAGGACAGAAATGTTAAGAATCACCCTCGCGCCACTCTAGCTCGTAATCGCCGATGCGCACGTAATCGCCTTCTTCGACGCCGGCTTCGCGCAGCGCATCGAGTACCCCTTGCTCCTTGAGATAGCGGTGCATACGCAACAGCGCGTCGTACCATTGGGTCTGCGTGCGGTTGACGGCGCGCTCGATTTTGCTACAGTGGACGCGCCAGATGCCTTCGGCGACCTTTTCTACGCGGATGGTCTCGTCCTCTAGCGTGGCCGGGCGCATCACCACCGGGCGGGCCGCCTGCAACTGCGGCATCGGGGCCTCCTGGATCATCTGGTACGCGCGGCCAAGCAGCGCGCGGACGTTCTCCTGCGTCACTGCCGAGATCGCCATCACGTCGGGATAGCCTAACGCCGCGAACTCGGCCTGCAAATCGGGCAGGATGCCGCGCACACCGGGAATGTCGAGCTTGTTGAGCACCACAATCTGCGGCTTGTCCATCACGCCGTGCCCGAAGGCTTCCAACTCCGCGTTGATGGCGGTGAAGTCCTCGATAGGGTCGAGGGCCGCGCCATCCACCAGGTGGATAATCACCCGCGTGCGCTCGATGTGGCGCAGGAACTCGTGGCCCAGGCCCTTCCCCAGGCTGGCCCCCTCGATAAGCCCAGGGAGGTCGGCCAGCACGAAGGTCTCATCCGTGCCCAGGGCCACGACGCCCAGGTTGGGCTGCAACGTGGTGAAGGGATACGGCGCGATTTCGGGCTTGGCCGCCGTGCAGACCGAGAGCAGCGTCGATTTGCCGGCGTTGGGCTTGCCCACCAGGCCCGCGTCGGCCAGGAGCTTCAGCTCCAGCCGCACCCAGCGCGCCTCGCCGGGATCGCCGTTCTCCGCGATGCGGGGCGCCTGGTTGGTGGATGTGGCAAAGCGCGCGTTCCCGCGCCCGCCGCGCCCGCCCTTCGCCACCACGACCTCGGTATCGTGCTCCATAAGATCGGCCAGCACCTCGCCGGTCTCTTCATCAATGATCAGCGTGCCCGGCGGCACCGGGAGTCTCAAATCCTCTCCACCCGCACCGTGACGGTCTTTGTTGCGCCCGTTTTCGCCATTTTCGGCCTGAAATTCCTTCTGATGCGCGAAGTGATAGAGCGTGTTCATGTGATGATTGACAAAGAAGACGACATCGCCGCCCCGGCCCCCATCCCCACCGGAAGGGCCACCAAATGGAACGTACTTCTCACGCCGAAAAGCGACGGTTCCGTTGCCGCCTCTTCCAGCCTGTACATGGATTTTAACTTGATCGTAGAACATAATGCTTCATGATAAAGGAGAGGGGGCGAAAGTCAACCGCGCGGTTGCTTTGCTGACGGCTCCGCGTATAATGGCTAGATAATGACCATCTATCTGGATGTTTCAGCGGCGGTACATCGCCGGGCGGGATTGGGACGTTATGCCGAAAGCCTGGCCCGCGCCCTGGCCGCAGACCACGCCGCCGAGTTGGCCCTCTTCTACAACCGGGAGCGCGGTATCAAGCCGTTGGCGGGGCTGGAAGCGCTGCCCGCGCGCGCGGTGGCGCTGGGCTACAAGCCCTGGCGGATGCTGATCTGGCTAGGGCACCTGACCCCCCTAGCCTTCAACCGGCTGGTTCCCGGTATCACGCTCTTTCACGCCACCGAGCACCTGCTCCCGCCGCTGCGCGGCGTCCCGACGATACTCACCGTCCACGATTTGATTTTCCGCCATCTGCCGGAGCATCACAAACGCCTGAATCGCTGGTATCTCAACGCGACCTTGCCGCTCTATTGCCGCCGCGCCACCCACATCATCGCGGTCTCCGAGGCCACGCGGCGCGATCTCGTCGCTATGTACGGGTTGCCGCCGGAGAAGATCACGGTGATCCACGAGGCCGCCGCGCCCGGTTTCCAGCCGCAGTTCCCGGAGCGGATCGCCAAAGTCCGCGCGCGGTACGAGTTGCCGGAGCAATATCTGCTCTACGTGGGCACCATCGAACCGCGCAAGAACCTGACGCGCCTGCTGCACGCCTGGGAACCGCTCTATCTGGCGGGCGAATCCCCGCCCCTGGTGCTGGTGGGCAAACGCGGCTGGCTGGAGGACGATTTCCTGGCCGCGCTGGAGGCCAGTCCGGCCCGCGAGGGCGTCATCCGCACCGGCTACGCGCGCGACGTCGATCTCCCCGTGCTCTACGCGGCGGCGACGGCCTTCGTCTTTCCCAGTCTTTACGAGGGCTTCGGCCTCCCGCCGCTGGAGGCGATGGCCTGCGGCACGCCCGTCGCGTGCTCGAACACGTCTTCGCTGCCGGAGGTGGTGGGCGATGCGGCTCTCTGCTTCGATCCACATGACACGGACGCGATTCGGGATACGCTCCAGCGCTTGCTGCGCGACGTCGCGCTGCGCGAGACGCTGCAAGCGCGGGGTGTGTGTCGCGCCGCGCGTTTCTCGTGGACGCGGGCTGCTCGTGAGACTTACGCGCTCTATCAACAAGTGATCGCCGGACAATAGCAGTCACGAGGAGGATAAGATGACCAGCCACACACCGCCAACGCTCGCCAAAGGGCGGCCCATTCTATTTCTCGATGGGGATAGCGCGATCCACGCCCAGGCCATCCGCCGCTTCAACGACGCGGAATGGACCGTCATCGTGATGCGCCACCTGTCGCTTGGCGAACCTTCGGACGAGGCCACGCTGCAAGCGGCCCTCCGCGAACTACAGGCGGAAGCATCCGCTCACGGCGCTCACATCGACGGCGTCTACGTCTGTCCACCCACCGTCGGCACCGACCGCGCGCCGGTCATCACGCGCTTCCAGCAGGCCCTCGACGCGCAAGAGCGCGTGCCGACAAACTGCGTGGCCGTTGGTGACAAGCTGGCGCACCTGGAACCGGCCCGGCGGATTGGGTGTCGCACCGTGCTGGTAGAAACGGGCTATGGCATCGCCCTCGCGGCCAGTCCCCAAGAGCTTCCGTTCCGCCCGGATGTGATTCTGCCGGATTTGGAAGCGGTGGCGGATTGGGCGCTCAAATCGGGGTAGCGCGCGCGTGAGGCGCGGACTTGTAATGCGCCGGATAGGACTTATACTAGTCTTGAAGGGGCAAAGATGATAAGGGGGGAGTGGCTGATGTTTATAGTCGCGCATGCGGCTATGCCCCGCAGCCTTTCTCCGAGGCTTTGCGCATCAAATGAAACGCGAGAAGGCTGATCAGCGTTACGGAGGAGCCGATGCGGGAGATCAACAATCCCCACGACAAGTTCTTTAAGGAGACCTGGACGCAGCCGGGGGTGGCGCGCGCCTTCCTGCAAGAGTACTTGCCGGCAGAGGTGACCGCGTTATTGGATCTCAATCGGCTGCGGCTGGTGAAGGACACCTTTGTGGATGAGACCCTCCACGAGCACTTCACGGATTTGCTCTACGAAGTGGCGCTGCGCGAACACGGCGAGATGTTCATCGGCGTGCTCTTTGAGCACAAAAGCTATCTGGACAAACTGACGGCCTTGCAGGTGTTGCGCTACATGGTGCGCGTGTGGGACTATGGCTTGCGGCAGCAGGGGCAGTT
>SLSP01000162.1 GCA_007130345.1 Thermoflexales bacterium | reverse complement strand
GAGGTAACGGACACGATGAGTAGATATTTTTCTGTTCCTCTGTTCCTCGTTCCTCCGTCCTGCCGTCCTGACCGGACGAAACGGGAACGATTCGCACATGAGTACCGGTAACGGTAACGGCAACACCTTCAAAAAGGATTTTTTTGGAGTCCCAAGTGGAGTCCCAAATCCAATTCGCAGGAGGTAACTTTATAACTCTCCTGAAAGAACCCTAAAAATCCGATTTTTCCACACGCGACCCACTGCCTATATGAAATTCGCACGCGGAAAATCTATCTGTAGGATCAAGTTTCTAAAAAAATGTATTTTCGGATTTTTTTCAGGGGAGTCATTATCTTGGTATTGATTTTGACGTTTGACGAGCTTTTAGACACAGCAAAATTGTCAAGCAATTTTCTTTCGAGAATGAACTATGCCCAAGAGGGCCTATCTTAACGAAACGGGATGACAGAAGATGCGTTTTGAATGGGATGAACGGAAGAACTTAAGCAACATTCGTGATCATAAGATAGATTTCCGAGATGTTCCCCAAGTCTTTCAAGGGCCAGTATTGATAGATCTGGATGACCGCGAAGACTATGGGGAAGACCGCTGGGTAGGAATTGGGATGTTGCATGATATTCCGGTGGTCATTGTGTTTACGGAACGCGGCACAGATTGCCTGCGTCTTATTTCAGCGCGTAAAGCAAATCAAAATGAGAGGAAAAGATATGAACAACATTTCTAAAACGGATTGGGAAGCTCTCGCGGCAATGACGGATGAAGAAATCAACTACTCAGAGATTGCGCCATTGACTACAGCGTTCTTTGAAAGAGCGCGCCTCTGGCGTCCGCAGCCGAAAGTTACCTTGAAACTACAAGTCGATGCGGACATCATAGAATGGTTTCAGAATGCCAGTGATAATTGGGAAACGCAAGTGCAAGCGGCGTTACGTTTTTATGTAGAGAGCCACAAAGCTTATCAGGGTAACTGATTTTACAACTTCCTGACTATCCGACTAAGGACTAGAGACGACTATGCTCTATCAAACGCACGCGCGCATTCATTTGCAGAACATCCGCTTCAATATCGAAGGCATCCGGCAGGCTGTCGGGCCGGAGCGCAACATCCTCATCGCGGTGAAGGCCAACGGGTACGGCCACGGCGCGGTCGAAGTTTCCCGCATGGCCGAGCAGATCGGCGTCAACTGGCTTGGCGTCGCCACCGTGCCGGAGGGCCTCCAATTGCGCGCCGCCGGCATCCGGCTGCCCATCCTCAAGTTGAGTCACGCCTTCCCCGTCGAGATGGCGGCGGCGGTGGAGAACGGCCTGACGCTGGCGGTGTGCGACCGGGAGAACGCCGACGCGCTGGAGGCGGTCTGCCGCGCGCGGGGAGGGACGGCGACCGTCCATCTCAAGGTGGATACCGGCATGGGGCGGATCGGCGTCGCGGTAGACGAAGCCCCCGCGTTGGCGGCTCACATCGAGCGCGCCTGTCCCCACCTACGGTTGGAGGGCATCTTCAGCCATCTGCCGGTGAGCGACGCCGCCGACCCCGCCTATACCCACGCGCAACTCGCCCGCTTCCAGGCGACGGTGGACGCCATCCACGCGGCCCTCGGACGGCGGGTGGCGCTCGTCCACTGCGCCAACTCCGGCGCGGTGCTGGCCCATCCCGCCGGGTGGTTCGACATGGTGCGGCCCGGCATTATGATCTACGGCTTCCGTCCCGACGCCGAGACGCCGGCGACGATCCCGCTCAAACCCGGCCTGAGCTTCCTCACGCGCATCTCCTTCCTCAAGCCAATCGAGGCCGGGACGAGCGTGGGCTATGGGCGCACCTGGTTCGCGCCAGAGCGGACGTGGATCGCCACCATCCCCGTAGGCTACGCCGACGGCTTCAATCGGCTCTTCTCCAACTGCGGGCGCGTATTGATCGGCGGGCGCAGCTACCCCATCGTCGGGCGCGTGTGCATGGATCAGAGCATGGTCAACCTGGGGCCGGAAACCGACGCGCGCGTCGGCGACGAGGTCGTGCTTATCGGGCGCAGCGGCGACGCGGAGATCAGCGTCACCGAGTGGGCGGAGCAGTTGCGGACGATTACCTACGAAGTGACCTGCCAGATCAACGCCCGCGTGCCGCGCCTTTACGATCCCTGGCGTGAGGTCAGCCCCTAACATGCATTAGCGTTCCTATTTACACGGAAAAACACGGATTTTTTTGGTTTTATCCGTGAAATCTGTGTTTATCCGTGTCCCAAACAGGGTGACTTTTGCGGTATTGCGATTTTTAACCCGTTTTAACGGGTTTTGGATAGCAGCCGTCGAATTCATTCGGCGGCGGTTGGCTTTATGACACTAACGAAAATCCGATTTTTCCACACGCGACCCACTACCTATATGAAATTCGCACGCGAAAAATCTATATCTAGGATCAAGTTTCTAAAAAATCGGATTTTTAGGATTCTTTCAGGAGAGTCATCGAGAGGGTTATAAAGTTTATGATTTCTCTACACAATTGACATGGTTGAATTTGGATTCTGCGTGTATAATAGAGATACCTGCACGAAGTGCGGGCGGTACTGTTTTCTGGTACCTTGATGCAATCTATGTTAGTGCGCGGCTAGTACAGCGCGGCGGAAGTCCCTCCCCAGTTAGCCCCGCTCAGAGCGGATCGTCAGATCCGCGACTACGCGGCGAACCGGGGAACTGACGTTCCCCTTGGAGCAAATTCAAACGGGGAGTTATTTATGCCGCGCTGTACTAGAACGTAAGGGGGATGTTTAAGCTGCCCCCATATCCACCTAACAGCCAGGCGCGCTAACCACCTTGATGGTGATCCTCGAGTGTAAGAGTTGGTATCTTGAGTTTGATCCGCCGCTTGATTTATAGAAGTCCCATCCACTAAGGAGAAAGTCCTATGGCTAAGAAATCATCATCTGGCCCGGCATCCAACGCCCCTCCCGGCCCTGCCGGAACGCAAGAAGCCGCCTTTTTGACGGCTTTGTTAGGCAATCTGCCGGGTATGGCCTACCGGCAGTTGAATGAACCCGGCTGGCCGTCCGAGTTCATCAGTGAAGGCAGTCTGGAGTTGACCGGGTACGCGCCCGCGGCCTTGATGGTCGGGGGCGAGCGCGTTTTTGGTGACCTTATGCACCCCGAAGACCGCGACCGCGTGTGGGATGAGGTGCAAGTCATATTGGAAGCGCACCAGCCTTACCAACTTACCTACCGCATCGAGACCGCCGATGGAACGCTGAAATGGGTGCTGGATCAGGGTGTGGGCGTCTATGATGCGGATGACGAGTTGATCGCGCTGGCCGGTTTCGTCACGGACATCACAGAACGTAGGGCCGCAGAACGCGCGGCGCGCGAGAGTGAGGCGCAGGCGCAAGCGCTGTTAGCGGCTATCCCGGATATGATGTTTGAATTCGATAAGGATGGGGTCTTTGTCAACTACAAAGCTGAAGCTGGCGCGGAGTTGTTGGCCCCGCCGGAATTGTTTCTGAACAAAGCCATTCACGAGGTGCTGCCGCCGGAACTGGCGAAGTTGACAGAGACGCATTTGCAGCACGTCCTGGAAACCGGCGAACCGGTGACTTACGAATATCAAGCGCCGGTTGGCGACATGCTCCGCAATTACGAAGCCCGGATGACGCCAAGCGGCGAAGGACATGTTTTGGCTTTGGTGCGCGATGTGACCGAGCGCAAGCAGGCCGAGACCGAACTGCTCCGCTTGAGCGGCGCGGTGCAACAGAGCGTGGAGGGCATTGCCCTTGCCGACCTGGACGGCAATCTGACTTACGTGAATCAAGCCTGGGCCAAGATGCACGGCTATACCGTCGCCGAGCTGCAAGGCCAACACCTCAGTATGTTCCATACTGAACAGCAGCTTAAAGAAGAAGTGTTGCCTTTTAATGAGAAGGCCAAGCAAACCGGTTCGTATCAGGGCGAAGTTGGTCATGTGCGTAAGGATGGTAGCACCTTCCCGACCTTGATGAGTTCCACCATCCTCATGGATGAGTCCGGCACTCCTATCGCCCTGGTAGGCACGGCCCGCGATATCACCGAGCAGAAAGAAGCTGAGGAAAACCTCATCAGAAACGAAGCACGCCTCAGGGACGCGCAAGAAGTGGCGAATGTGGGCAGTTGGGATTACGATATGCTCACTGACACACTCACTTGGTCTGACCAAACTTACCGCATTTACGGACAGGATGCCCAGACTTTTGAGGTCAACTTTGCCAACGTCGTCGCCCTCTATCCCCCCGGCGATCGAGAGATGGTGTTGGAAACCTTCCAAAAGAGTATTCAAGATCACAATGAGATGGCTATCGAACACCGTATTATCACCGGGAGTGGTGAAAGCCGCATTGTCTTTGAGCGTGGTCGTGTTACTTATGCGGAAGACGGCACGCCGTTGCGAATGGTCGGTACGGTCGCCGACATCACCGAGCGCAAGCAAGCCGAAGCCGAGCGCGACCGGTTCACGCAACGCCTGAACACTGCCGCGCAGATTTCGGAGCAGGTCGGTTCCATCCTCGACCCGGACGAACTGCTGCAAACCGTGATCCCGCTGATCAAGGAGCAGTTCGGCCTGTACTACGTCCACGTCTACACGCTGGATGCGGCCGCCGGGACGCTGAACCTGCGCGCCGGATACGGTGAAGCAGGCGAGAAGATGTTGGCCGAAGGCCACAGCATCCCCCTCGACCGCGAGGCCTCGCTGGTAGCGACCGCCGCCCGCACCAAAGCACCGGTGCTGGTACAGGACGTGACCGCCAATCCAAACTTCATGCCCAACCCGCTGCTGCCGGATACCAAAGCGGAGGTCGCCGTCCCGGCTATTGCTGGCGGCAAAGTCCTGGGCGTCTTCGACGTGCAGCACGACGAGAAGGAGTACTTCACCCAGGCCGACCTGGACGTGTTCACGACACTCGCCGCGCAGATCGCCAACGCTTTCCAGACTGCGGAGTTGTTGCGTGCATCAACGGAAGCGCAGACCCGGTTCCAGTTGGTGGCCGACTTCACCTACGACTGGGAATACTGGCTCGGCCCGGATAATACTTTCCTCTACGTGTCGCCCGCGTGTGAAACCATCACCGGATACACCGCTGCCGAATTTGTGGACAATCCCAATCTGCTAAACGAAATTGTGCTGATCGATGATGAAGACGCGCTTCATCACCACATGCACGACTATCACCAAGACCCTAGCGAGGTAGCTTCTGCCGAGGGGATTGCCGAAACCGAGTTCCGTATCCGCACCAAAGATGGCGAAATCCGCTGGATTGGACACGCCTGCCAGCCGGTCTACGGCCCGGATGGGGTGTGGCTCGGTCGCCGCGCCAGTAACCGCGACATCACCGAACAGAAGCGGGCTGAGGAGTCGTTGCAGATGACGCGCGCGTCGGTTGAGCGCTCTCCCGATGCTTTCTACTGGTTCGATGGCGAAGCGCGTTTCATCGATGTTAATGAGACCGCGCTCAAGCTGTTGGGCTACACCCGCGAGGAAATCCTGGCATTGAGCGTCTTTGATATAGACCCCTCGTTCCCGCGTGAAGCCTGGGAGCCTCTTAAGGAGCAACTCCGAGAAGAGGGGGCCATCATTTTTGAGGGTACTAATCAAAACAAAGATGGCGTACCCATTCCGGTGGATGTGGTGGTTAGCTATCTACAATTTGGCGAGCAGGAACTCTATTTCTCTATCGCCCGCGACATTACCGAGCGCAAACAAGCCGAGCGTGAGCGCGAGCGCTTCACCACCCGTCTGAACACCGCCGCGCAGATTTCCGAGCGCGTCGGTGCCATCCTCGACCCGGACGAGCTATTGCGGACGGTGATCCCGCTGATCAAGGAGCAGTTCGGCCTGTACTACGTTCACGTTTACACGCTGGATGCGGCCGCCGGAACGCTCAACCTGCGCGCGGGATATGGCGAGGCTGGCGCGCAGATGTTGGCCGAAGGCCACAGCATCCCGCTCGACCGGGAGGCGTCGCTGGTGGCGACCGCCGCCCGCACGCAAGAACCGGTGTTGGTGCAGGATGTGACCGCGAACCCGGACTTTATGCCCAATCCGCTGCTGCCGGATACCAAAGCGGAGGTGGCGGTTCCGGCCATCGCCGGTGGCAAAGTCCTGGGCGTCTTCGACGTGCAGCACGATGAGAAAGACTACTTCACCGACGCTGACCTGGACGTGTTCACAACGCTCGCCGCGCAGATCGCCAACGCCTTCCAGAGCGCGGAGCTATTCGAGCAGGCGGAGCGTCAGCGCGCGCTGTACGACGGTATTCTGACGAACCTGCCGACCGCCGTCTTTGCGGTGGATAGCCAGTTTAACCTGTTGGTGACGAACGAGGCCGCGCAGCAACTCCTGGGGCGGCAGATGACGGACAAGGAAGGCAACGCTTACGTGGAGCAATACGACGTAGTTCACTACGAGACCGGCGAGCGCTTCCCGGAGGACGAGTTGCCGCTGGTCAAGGCCAACCTCGATGGCGAGCAGCACACGAGCGGCGATATGGCTGTGCGTCACGCCGATGGGACGCTGGTGCCGCTGTTCGTCAACGCCGGGCCGCTGCGCGATCCGCGCGGCCAGCAGATGGGCGCGGTGGTCACGTTCACCGATATGACCGAGCAGCGCAAGGCAGAAGCATCCATCCGCGCCAACGAGGAG
>SLSP01000442.1 GCA_007130345.1 Thermoflexales bacterium | reverse complement strand
CCCCATTGTAACCAGTGGACGAGTTCGGTTTTCGGTTGCACGCTCATCATTATACCCTGGAGGGGGGTAAAACACTATCCATTTGGCAAGGCCCGCTCAACTTACTTTGAATCGGGCCGGCGCGTAGAGGAAGCTGAACGAGGTGGCGTCTTTCTGGCCGGTGTGACGGTGGTGCTCGCGGTGGGCGCGCACGATGCGTCGCAAGTAAGGGTGGCGGGGGCGATACCGAATTTTGGCGAGGCGGCGGTGGAACATGATCTCGTGGAAGAGGGTGTATCCCACGCCATAGATCGCCATGCCGATGCCCACCGAGACCAGCGGCCACCATTGGCGCTGCGATCCGCCGATAATCAGCAGCATCGAGAGAAGGGCGAAGAAGACGGAGAAGGCGTCGTTTTTCTGCCATCCGCGGCCCGTGGGGCGGTGGTGATCTTCGTGAAGTATCCAGAGGAAGCCGTGCATCACGTATTTGTGCAGCAGATAGGCGACACCTTCCATAAGCACTGCGGTGGTCATCACAATGAGGCTGTTTATCAGTAACGTCATAGCAGATCTCCCTGGCTGTGTTGGTTAGGCCGCGTCGTCGTGCGGATGGGCTTGGGGATTATAGCGGTAAATGCCGATTTTGCAGTAGACCTCGAAGCCCATGCGATGGTACATTCGCATGGCGTTGGGGTAGGTCGTTTGCAACGTCCCGACGCGATACCCCGCGTCGCGGGCCGCGTGGTAGGTCTTGATGGTCATAACGGCACCGAGACCCTGATGGCGGATTTGGGGCCGGACGCCCAGGTTGTAGAGGCCGGCGACGCCAGCCCCCAGGAAGAGCGAGCTACACGTCACCACGTCGCCGTCGAGGGTGCCGATATAGTGCCACCAGTCCGCGCTGGGGCGCAAGCTGATGTCCGCCAGGGCGTTGAGGTACGTGGGGTTATAGGAGATGGGGAAACACTGGGTCACGATTTCGTACCATTGCGCGAGGGTGTGGCGATCTGCGACGTGCTGTAGCTTCAGGTTGCGGGTGATGTCCTGGGACGCTGCCGGGATGTGGAGGGCGTGTAAATCCATTGCCATACCGATCATATCGCGGTTATGGGTGAACCCGTGCCGTTGGAGGGGTTGCCCCAGATTGGCGGGCCGGGAATTTGGCCCCACCCACCAGGTAACGGGGAGCGCGTGTGCCCGGAACGTTTTGCAGATGGCCGTAATCTGCCGGTCGATCTCATCGGGGGCGAAGGTGGCCTGCACGACGCCGTTGTTGGTGGGCATTTGCGGGCCGGTGATAAACCAGCGCGGGTTGGGGCCGTGGATTTCGCCGCCGAAAAAGCGCGCGAAACTCAGAGATTTCTCGATGAGGTTGTCGTCAATGACTTTGGTTAATGCCGGGGTGGTGAATTCTTGGAACATAGGGCCTCGTTTATGTTTCAGTTGTCTCAGTTGTCTCAGTTGTGTCGGAAGGGGCGGCGTATTGGTTTACAATCTCGCGGTGGGTGGGAACATTTTCCAGGAAAGTGCGGCGCGTGCTATCGTTATCGATGTGCGTTGCGACGGTCTGCAACGTGGCGTAGGCGGTGCGTAACATCGCGGTGGCGCGGTCGTCTTGATGGGCCTGTAAGATGTGATAGCAGGTCAGATATACCTGGAAGGGATCTTCGGTGTGTGTGAGGGAGCCGCCCGATTCCAGATACGCGAGGATGCGCTCGACGTAAGCGAGGGCGTCTGCGGAGTGGCCCTGAGCCAGCGCCAGGCGTGCCAGGCCGGCCCACGCTTCGACGGCCCCGTCGCCTTGCTGCTCGGCGGGCCAGAGCGCCAGGGCGGCCTCGTAGGCTGTGCGCGCGGCGGGATAGCGCTCCATCGCGGTGAGCGCGTGCCCGATGCCGATATGGGCCGAACTCTGCTTGTGGCAGCTTTCGATAGCGGTGGCTAGGTCGAGGGCTTGTTGGCCGTATTCATGTGCCAGTTGATATTGCCCCAGGCTGTTGTGGAGCGTGGTCAGATTGATGAGTACGCTGGTTTCGGCGCGGCGATAGCCGTTGGCGCGGTTGATCTGGAGCGCCTCCGCGTAGAAAGCGCGCGCTTCGGCGTATTTGCCCTGGCAATAGAGCGCGAAGCCCAGGTTGCCGAGCGCGAGGCTCTCTCCCTGGCGGTTGCCGACTTCGCACAGGATGTGTAGCGCCTGCTCGTAACACTCCAGGGCTTGCTGGTGATCCCCCTGACGGCGCGCTACCACGCCCAGGTTGTTGAGAATCAGCCCCTCTTCGGGCCAGTTGCCGATGGCGCGGCTGTGCTCGAGGGCTTGGCGATAGTGGGCGTGGGCGCTTTTGTCATCTCCCAGATCGAGACACAGGTTGCCCAGTGCCTTGAGGACGCCTCCCGCGCCCTGCCGCTCCCCGATCTCCTGGAAGAGCTGGAACGCCTGCTCATAATAGGCGCGGGCTTCGGCGTGGCTGAGGTAGTAACGCGCCACATCGCCTAGCGCGCGGAGACTGTCGGCCTCGACGCGGCGCACCTCTGCGAGGGGGATGGCCTCGCGGCTGCTGGCGCGATTCTGCGCGCTGCGGGCGAGGGCGCGGGCCTGGCCCAGCGCGGCTTTGGCCGCGTCCCCTTCGCCCAGGCTGAGACGGACGCGCCCGGTGGCGATGTAGATACGCGCCTGTTCGAGGGTGGGCTGCTCGGTATCCAGGTGGCGGATGCCGCGTTGTAACCAGTCCAACGCCTCCGCATATTCGCCGCGCTTTTCGTGGATGTGCGCGGTTTGGGCGCACAGGTGGGCATATTGGCGGCTGGATGTGCCCGGCGCGATGCGTGTGCCTAGCAGATCGCGGGCCTGGGCGTAATGTTGCAGGGCGTCGTCGTATTGGCCCATTAGCGTCATAACCTGGCCGAGGGCCTGATGCGCGGCTAGGTGTTGCTGACGCATCCGGGGTTTGATGTCCGCATCCAGCGCGTGGAGATAGCCCAGCGCGCGCTGGTACCACATTAACGCGGAGGTGTTGGCGTAGGCGTGTTGCGCCTGGCTCGCGGCAGCCATGCTGTGATGCAGTGCTTTCTCAAGCTCGCCGGCTTCGCCGAAGTGATAGGCCAACTCCGCGGCGTTGTTTTCAAAGGGCGTCGCGGCGCGCTTTTCCAGGGCCAGCCCGGCCTGGCGATGTAACATCCGCCGCCGTAGCGGGCCGAGGTCGCTGTAGAGGACGTGGCGGATTTCGGTATGGCGGAAGCGCAAGGCCATATCGCCGGGCATCTCCTGGATAAGCTGCCGGGCCATCGCCAGATCGAGGTGTTCGAGGAGTTGCCACTCTGAGAGACCGCTCATCTCGCGCAGATCGGCGAACTTGAAGGTCTGTCCGAGCACCGCAGCTTGTCGCAGTAGGGCTTGTGTGTCGGGGCTGAGTTGGCCGATCCGCGCCCAGACCGCCTCGCGCACGCTTGGTGGCAGGCGGATTTCGGTGATGTCTGGGAAGTACCACTGGCCGCCTTGCAAGCGGATTTGGCCTTCTTCGATCAGGGCCTGGATGACCTCTTCCACATAGAAGGGATTGCCGTCCGTCTGCTCGTAGATACAGCGGCTAAGGGTCGCGGGCGGCGGTTGTTGCAAGAATTGGGTCAAGATGTGCGCGACGCCTTCCTCATCCAGGCGCGTGAGGGGGATGTGGAGATAGCCGGGGTGCGCGCTCAGGTCGCGGAGGGTCTCGCGCAGCGGATGGTCTGGCCCCAGGTCGTCCTCGCGGTAGATGCCGACGAGCATCAGGGCCATACCGGGTAAGTGGCGTCCCAGATGGTGCAGCAGTTCGAGGCTGTTGTCATCGGCCCATTGCAGATCGTCCAGGATCACCATCCACGGTCGCTCGCGCGTGGCCTGTTTGATGAACTGTGTGATGCTGCTCATCAGGCGGAGCTGCTCTTGTTCCGGCTCCAGTGGCGACGGGGGTGAGATGTCGGGCAGCATCTTGTGGCCCTGGGGGATCAGGTGGATGAAGTTGCCAATTAGTTGGCGGCTGGCGTCCTGGGCGAACTCCGGCGGGACGGTGTTGAAGTAGAGGCGCAGGATTTCTGAGAAGAGTTGGTAGGCTGGCGTGCCGGTCATTTCGCGGCTTTGCGCGCTGAGTAATACTGGCGGCTGGCATTGTGAGGTCACTTGCTGCGCCAGGCTGGTCTTCCCCACGCCGATCTCGCCGGTGATGAAGACCAGTTGCCCGTTTCTGGTCTGTGTGTCGGTCCAACACTCGCGGAGTGCCTGGACTTGAGCGGCCCGCCCGACGAGCAGGGGGGCGTGTTGGTGCGGTTCCTCATTGTGAATCAGCAAGCTGCTGGAAATTCGGCGGGCCTGTTGCGCGCTGGCGTACCGGTCGTTGGGATTCTTCGCCAGCAGTTTGCGGATCAGGTGCTCCAGCGAGAGTGAGAGATGGGGTGCGAGTTCGCGGGGAGGGCGGGGAGCCTTGCGCAAGTGCGCCTGGAGGACTTCCTCATCGCTGCCGGCGAAGGGCAAGCAGCCGGTGAACAGTTGGTAGAGGATCACGCCAAGCGCGTACAGATCGGTGCGGGCGTCCAGGGGTTGTCCGAGAATCTGCTCCGGGGCCAGATAGGGCGCGTTCAGATAGAGTAGGGGCATATCCAGCAAATTGTGCCCTTCTGAGAGGCGACCCAGGCCAAATTCGTTGACCCGCGCGCCGGTGGCGGTCAGGAAAATGTTGGAGGGCTTGAGGTCGCCGTGAATGACGCCGCGCCGGTGCGCGTATTCCAGCGCGTAAGTAATGTCCAGCGCGATGTCCATCGCCTGTTCGGCGGGCAGTGTCCCTCCGAGGGTTTCCAGGTGTTCCTCTAGCGTGGGGCCGGTCATATACTCCTCGACTTTGAAGGTGCGGCCCTCTTCCTGTTCCCACGCGAAGGCTTTGACGATGTTGGGGTGATCCAGGGCAATGATGGCGTGTGCCTGCGCGATGAAGTGGTTGAGGGTCTCTTTGCTGAACGCCGGGGAGAGGATTTTGAGCGCGACGGGGCGGTTGGTGCGCGTATCGGTGGCCTGCAAGACGGTGCTGATCTGACTTTCGCCGACTTGTTTCTCGATTTGATAGCGGCGCAGCAGCAGTTGTCCGGGCAGTTGCGCGGCTTCGCGGGCGCGGATGGCGGCCAGCGCGTCATCGACCGAGGGGTAGATGGCAAAGCCGTCCCGATACCCGGAGAGGTTGGTGACTTGCTGCACGCTCTCTGAGGGCGCGGCGATGACGATGGGGGCGCCGGAGTGTGTCTGGCGCAGCGCGACCAGGGCCTTGAGGCTGGCTGTGGTCAGGTTCTCGACCTTCGACAGATCGAGGATGGATTGCACGCGCTCCTCGCTGCCCTCCTGGAGCTTGCGCACGATCTCTTCGACGGCGAATTCGTCGAAGACCTGGGCCGGTGTCAAAATGGCCGCGTCGCCCTCTTCCGTAACCTGCATATCGATGGCACCTGGCGGGGTCAGGTCTATTTCCAGCCCCTCATAGGCGATAGTGACCTGGATGGTAGGATGGCTGGTGTCGTGATTGAGGTACGCCATCGCGGTCTGCTGAATCTCTTCCAGGGCCTCATCGGAGCTGGCGGGGTCGTGGTGGAAGAGGATCAGGCGTTTGACGTTGGAGACGCGGGCGAAATCGACGCCGATCATGGCCGAACTGTGCCCCCAGTCGACGCGCTGCCATGCCTGGCGCAGGGTGTATTGGGTGTCGAAGATCAGGGCGTCGGCGTTGCGGAAGAAGTCGATGTGCGGCTGGACGCTGGTATCGTCCAGTTCTTTGTATTCGGCGTCGCTGGCATAGACCAGCACGCTGTGCTGATCCTCGACGCGGTAACTGTACGAGTCGCCGGGATGGGTGTTCTTGATCACATGGACGCGCGTTTGCCCGATGACGAACGGCGTTCCGACTTCCAGGCGGACAAACTCGATGGAGGCTTTCATATAGGAGAGGGACACCGGCCAGTTGACAGGGTTCTGCTGGAGCTCGAAGGCTTTCTTGATGTCGGCGTGCGCGCCGCAGATGATGATGCGATTGCCGCGCACAAACGCCGGCGCGAACATCGGGAACCCCTGGATGTGATCCCAATGCAGATGGCTGATGAGGATGTGGACGGTGCCTTCGCCTTTGCCGCATGGCCCGTGCATCAGTCGTTGGCCCAGGTCGCGGATCCCGGACCCTGAATCGATGATGATAAGCTGGTCTTCGGTCTGCACTTCGATGCAGGGGCTGTTGCCGCCGGCGGTGCCGCGTTGTAACGGCGGCAAGTCGCGCACATAGGCGCGCACCGCGTCAATGTTGTGGATATCGATAGTGGAGGGTAGTCTCAGGATAGCGCGGCAGATTTTTTCCTCCACCTCTCTCGGCTTGAGAGGAGTGGGGATCGAACCGCGTGTGCCCCAGAATGTCACTTGCATAAGAAAATCCTTATGGTCTGCCAGGATGGTGTAAAGCCCCGTGATGCTGACGCTTGATGATTGGGCTGTTGTTGCGTGCCGTCCTAATAGTTACCGAGGGATGCTATGTCAGCTTGAGCAGAGTATAGCCTAAACTAAATTGATAGTCAAAAAAGTTGGGGGGGATGGGTTGCCTGATTTGCCTAACTGGTGTCTCTGCGTTACAATAGGTACGGAGGAGAATGTTAATGAAAGCCCGCAACAGAATTTTACGCGGGATCATAGCGTGGCTG
>SLSP01000084.1 GCA_007130345.1 Thermoflexales bacterium | reverse complement strand
TCATCGCGCGGGTGCGCTCGTCGGGATAGCCCTCGGCGTAGATGTGGGAGAAGGCGGAGCCAAGCGCCGTGTGGACGCCCTCCGGCGTGAGGGATTCGGAAGGCACCATGACCAGCTTGCGGGCCTGGCGCTCGGTCTCGTACTTGATCAGATCGGCCAATTCGGGGTCTAATTGCTCCAGTGTTTCGCGGAAGAGAAAGTCTGACATACAACCTCCTTGAATGGGTGAATAAGTGAATGGCGAATTGCAAAGGCAAACGGTAAATGGCAATGCGTGAACGGATTTTGCGCTTGATTTTTACTCATCTTACATTGTAAGGTCGATGTGGGCGAAAATCAAGCGATAATCGGGTAAGAGTTACGCGCAATCGTCACGTTTGACGGAATGACCCGCCCCCGTGGACGGGGGCTTGGCGCGCGCTCATAAAACTGGGGGGTTGCCGGGAGTATTTTCCATCCCGCGCCACGTTGCGAAGTTTGACAGAACCCATATTCATGTTATCATACGCGGACAAGATGCCAGAGGAACTATCTAGTAAAGGGGGAAACCATCAGTAAAGAAAAGTATCGCATCAACGAGCAGATTCGGTCGAGAGAAGTGCGTGTCATCGATGCCACGGGAAACAATCTGGGCATCAAACCTACCCACGAGGCTTATAGAATCGCCGAAGAAGCTAGACTTGACCTGGTTGAAGTCGCGCCGAATGCCAATCCGCCGGTAGCTCGGGTTATGGACTACGGGAAGTTCCTGTACGAGCAATCCAAGAAAGAGCGCGAAGCGCGCAAATCGCAAAAGCAGGTGGAGGTCAAAGAGATTCGTCTGCGTCCTAAGACCAACGAACACCATCTGAGCTTTAAGATTCGCAATGCTCGTGGTTGGCTGGAAGATGGCAACAAGGTCAAAGTTCGCGTGCGCTTTCGGGGACGCGAAATCACCTACCCCGAAGTGGCGATGAAGCAGCTTCAGGAGATCGCGGAACAGCTCGCTGATATATCGGTGGTCGAACACCGGCCCCAACTCGATGGTCGAACAATGTTAATGGTGCTGGCACCACAGAAGAAAAGTTGAAGGAGGAGTACCGTGCCGAAGATCAAGACGCATAAATCTACGTCCAAACGTTTTCGTTATTCTAGGGGCGGTAAGGGCAAGTTGATGCGCACGCATCAGGGCAAAAGTCACCTCCGACGCAAGAAGTCATCCCGATCCCGACGGATGTTCGATGAGATGATGGTTGTGCGGACGAAGGGAACCCGTAGACGTGTGCAACGTCTGGCACCTTATTTACGCCAAAAATCTAACTGACCAGTTGTTATACATTAGAGGTGAATTGTGAGAGTTAAAGGTGGAACCGTAACACGCCGTCGCCATAAGAAGCTGCTGAAGCAAACCAAGGGCTACTTTGGGACGCGCCGTAAGTTGTTCCGGCGAGCCAATGAAGCATGGATGAAGTCAATGGCCTACGCATACCGCGACCGGCGCAACCGGAAGCGCGATATGCGCCGCTTGTGGATCATCCGCATCAATGCCGCCGCTCGAAATCACGGCACGACCTACAGTCGGTTGATTCACGCGCTGAGGGAGGCCAACATCGTGATTGACCGCAAGATGTTAGCCGATCTGGCCGTCAACGAACCTGAAGCGTTCCGCGAGATTGTCAACGTCGCTCAAGTTTAGCTTCATCTTAGCTTAGACGGAAACCAAAAAGGCGCCGCGAACGCGGCGCCTTTTGCTTTGCTACAGTGTTTAGTCGCGGCGACTGAGGAGCATCTTGAAGATGCCGGCCACCACGCCGAGGATGAGGCCGAAGAGTACCGCCGCGCGCAGGTCAAAGAGCACCAGCGCGTCTTCCGCTTCGATATCGTTCGCCAAAATGAAGACCGCCAGCGCATCCTTCATTTTCACGCTTTTGGCAACCACGACGCCCATCCCGCCATCGGTCAGGGTGATGTCCTCTCCCTTGACAGCAGCGATGCCGCCGTCTGACACGTTGATGAAGCGGCCTTCGGCGAAAACGATGCCGCCATCTGACAGATCGACCTTATCGGCAATGACGCGCTGCACGCCGCATTGCTGCACCGTCACCTGTTCCGCTACGATTTCTTCGATAGCCTGACTCTCGCAGCAGACCTCCAAATCCTGTTCATCACAGCAACACGAGTCCGCATCGGGCGCGCCACAACAACAGACCTCATCCACTGCTTGCTCGTCTTTTTTCTCGACCATCTCGTCCATAGATGTCTCCTTGTTCTGACTAAAGAATGTATTGAAGCAATCCCTCGCGCCCTTTTTTGAGGCGGCGCAGAGCGTTCGCTTATGTCTAAAGCTAGTGTAACATGGAATCGTCAATTAGAGAAATTGTATCGTCCCTCTGCCAAACTTGCCAGTCCGCTTGAGTCGTATAGAATCAGAAGAGACCGCATTTGAGCATTAGTCAGTCGCATCGCGTCACGCGACGCAGGAGGAGATATGAGCGACGCACAGCAAAACGCTGTCCACCTTATCGTAAGCGGGTACGTGCAGGGGGTGGGCTTCCGCTACTATACGCGCGTCCACGCCAACCGGATGGGCGTCCGGGGATGGGTGCGCAATAATCCCGATGGGACGGTGGAGATCGAGGCGGAGGCTCCCCACACCACGCTGAAGGAGTTCATCGCGGCGGTGCGCCGCGGCCCTTCTCATGGGAACGTGCGCGCTATCGACGCCACATGGAAGACGGCGGAAGGGCATCCCGCCGGTTTTCACATCAAATACTAGCCATGTTCAAACGCATTGAAACCGTCGCGTGGATGGTGCTCTTTGCCGCGCTGACAATCTGCCTGACCTTGGCGCTTGGCACGCCCCTCGCCATCCGGGGCTACGTCCTGCACAACACCCGCCCGCTGATCATCAATCTGCATCCGCGCTCCGGCACGGTGACGCGCCAGGAGCCAGGGAGCGCTACGGCGGTGCTGGTCACGCAAGTCACGGAAATTCAGCCCAACCGCCGTATCCACCTGACGGATAGCGGCGACGACGCGCTCCTGCTCTTTTATCATCCCGATGAGCCTGACCTCCCCATCGTCACGGTGCAGCTTTATGGCCGGACCGAAGTGATCGTGGATCGGGCGCGCACGCCGCGTTTTGACGCCAGCAAGTTGCCGCACTATGTGGAACTTGACATCCGCCGCGGGGCGAACACCCGCATCACGGTGGAGGGGGATGCGCGCGCGGCCACGTTGCGCTTGCAAACGCCGCACGGCGCTATCGATTTGACCGAGGGCACGTACAGCGTCACGGTGGAAAGGCAGCAGACGCTCTTCAACGTGAGCGCGGGCCAGGCTTATGTTCCCAGTCCCACCACCGGCGAGATGTTAGTCCTCACCAACCTGCAACGTGTGGAGCTAACGGAGGCCGGCATCGGCGAGATCACGGTGGGCGCGCGGGACATTTTACGCAACCGTAACGGAAATTTCCAGGAGAACCTCACCAACTACTGGCAAATCTATACCAAAACGGCGTTTGATGACGAGAGCGGCGGCACGGTGCATCAGACGGAGACCAGCGACAATCAGCGCATCGTGAACTTCACCCGCGTGGGCCGCGAGCACGCCGAGACCGGCATCATCCAGGAGCTTAACATGGACATTCGCGGGGCGAAGTCGCTGCGAGTACAGGCCCGCATCCGCGTGGACGCGCAAACCATCGGCGTCTGCGGTTCGTTGGGCACCGAGTGTCCCATCATGCTGCGCCTGGAATTCACCGACCTTGACAGCAACGCCCCCCGCGAGTGGCTGCAAGGGTTCTACTCCATTGATGGCACTGATGGCGCGTTTTGCCAGATCTGCCAGTGGAGAGTCCAGCACTATCAGGTGCCTCTGAGCGTCTGGTACGATTACGAATCCCCCGACTTGCTGCCCCTGCTGCGCGAACAGGACATCGAACCGTCGTCCCTGGTGTCGATCAAAGTATACGCATCCGGGCACACGTATCGTTCTGCTATCGACGACCTAGCCATCCTAATCGGGGAATAGGCTATAGCGTCAGCTTTGCCATTCGCAAGGAGACCTTTTGACCACTCAAAAACCGTCCGTCTATCCCGTCGGCAAGCTGCCGCAAGCCGATGTGGTCAAGATCATCCGCAAAAATCTGGGGAAGGTGGATCCCCGCGTCATCTTTGGGCCGGGCCTGGGCCGCGACGCGGCGGTGATCGACTTTGACGCTACCTACCTTATCGCCAAGAGCGACCCGATCACCTTCGCCACCGACGAGATCGGCTGGTACGCCGTCAACGTGAACGCCAACGACATCGCCTGTATGGGCGCGCGCCCGCGCTGGTTCCTGGCGACCGCGCTTCTGCCCGAAGGCCAGACCGACTTCGCGCTTGTCCAGCGCATCGCAGATCAGTTGCACGATGCCTGCCACGCGCTCGATGTGGCCCTGGTGGGCGGCCATACCGAGATCACGCACGGGCTGCATCGGCCCATCATCGTCGGCGCGATGCTCGGCGAGGTGGCACCCGACCGCCTGGTGCGCTCCGATGGCACGCGGCCCGGCGACAAGTTGGTGCTGACGAAGGGCATCGCTGTGGAGGGCACGGCCATCA
Organism: Thermoflexales bacterium; assembly: GCA_007130345.1. Taxonomy (GTDB): domain Bacteria; phylum Chloroflexota; class Anaerolineae; order B4-G1; family SLSP01; genus SLSP01. The sequence continues at coordinate 2,097 of SLSP01000084.1, read as the reverse complement.
TCGCGCAAGAGGTCGCCGACCGCTTACGTGACGCGCTCCCCGCCGACACGCTGCGCCGCGCCGCCGGCTTCCTGCATGATCCGGGCATCAGCGTGGTGCGCGATGCCCACATCGCCACCGGAGCCGGGGCCATCCACGCGATGCACGATCCCACCGAGGGCGGCGTCGCCACCGGCATCTACGAGATGGTCGAGGCGGCGGGCGTGGGCGCGGACATCATCGAGGCCGATCTGCCCATCTACCCGGAAACGCGGAGCTTCTGTGAACACCTGGGCCTTGATCCCCTGGGCCTGATCGCCTCCGGCGCGCTGCTGGCCGCCGTGCCCCCCGCATCAGCCGAGGCCGTAGTCGCCGCGCTGGATCAGGCGGGGATTGCTGCGACCATCATCGGCACCGCGCGGGCCGCGCCCGGTGTCACCCTGCACGGCATCGATGGCGGCACGCGCCCCCTCCCCCGCTTTGACCGGGATGAGATCGCGCGCCTCTTCGAGGCCCCGCTCCACGAGACCCGGTGAAATCTCCGGCCTCAACCGCGCAGACGAATACCAGCTTCAGCCCCATCATTCACGGGGCGCTGGTGGCTACGGATGTCCTGGGGCGCGTTCCCTGGTGGCTCCTGCTGCCCTTGTGGGCGGGTATCGTCGTGGCGGCGGCCTGGCCCTGGGACGTGTTGCGCGGGCCGGCGGTTTTGCTCGGCGGGATTATGCTCGCGGGGGACGCGGCGATGCTGGCGCTCCTGCCGCATTATCAGCGGTCGTGGGGGCCGGTCACGCCGCCGTTGCTGGGCCTGGCCTTGCTGCGCGCCGCGCTGACCGCTACCGGGGGCTGGCTCTCACCCTCCCCCGGCAGCTTGCTGATCGTCACTTGCCTCCACGCCGGGCTGACAGGGACCGCGCTCTACGCCACCTGGATTGAACCGTTCCGCGTGACGGTGACGCGCCAACACGCGCCCGTGCTCCCGGCGGGCAGCGCGACCTTGCGCGTGCTGCATCTGTCTGACCTCCACTTCGAGGGCTATTCGCCGCGTGAGCACGCGCTTCTCGACGCCGTGACCGCGCTGCAACCCGATTTGATCCTGCTCACCGGCGATTACCTCAATCTGTCGTCAGTTCACGATCCCCAGGCACAGGCTGGCGCACGCGCGTTGCTGGCGCAGTTGGACGCCCCGCTCGGCATCTACGCCGTCACCGGTAGCCCCGTCGTGGATGCGGATGACGTTGTGCCGCGCATCTTCGCCGATCTCGACATCCACTGGCTGGATGACGCGGCGGTCGCCATCACGCCGGAGTTGTGGTTGCTCGGCGCGCGCTGCACCTACACGCCCTCGCGTGACCGCGACGCCGTAGCGCGTTTGGTCGAGGGGCTTCCCGCAGGCGCGCGCGCGGTACTGCTCTACCACACGCCAGACCTGATGCCGGAGATTGTTGACTGGCCCATCGCGCTGTATCTTTGCGGCCACACGCACGGGGGGCAACTCCGGCTTCCCTGGTATGGCGCGCTGTTCACCAGTTCGGCCTGGGGAAAGCGCTACGAGATGGGGCGATACCAGGAGGGGCGCACGATCCTCTACGTCAGCCGGGGGTTGGGCCTGGAGGGCTGGGGCGCGCCCCGCGCCCGGTTCTTATCCCCACCGGAGATCATCCTCTGGGAATGGCACGCGCCGGAATCGCTGCCGCAACGTTGACTAAATCCCAACCTGTAGTATACAAGAAGTATCGCGTGGGCCTGAGTTGGTCGAGGCGTCGCATGTCGCCGCGAGGTGACGTGAGGAAAGTCCGGACTCCACAGGGTACGATGCCGGGTAACGCCCGGTCGGGGTGACTCGGGGATAGGGCCACAGAAACAGACCGCCACAGGTTCTATGAGCCAGGTAAGGGTGAAAAGGTGGTGTAAGAGACCACCGGCACGCCGGGCAACCGGTGTGGCCAGGCAACCCCCATCGGGAGCAAGGCCAAGCAGGAGGGCAAGGGAGCGACCCGTTCCCGCATCCTTCGGGATAGAACCTCCGGGTAGGCTGCTAGAGGTGTCAGGTAACTGCCATCCCAGATAGATGATGCCGACCCTGGCTTGTGAAAGACAGGGACAGAATCCGGCTTA
>SLSP01000202.1 GCA_007130345.1 Thermoflexales bacterium | reverse complement strand
GGTCAAGCCCCGGCGAGTTGGTGGGGCGACTTACCAAATTCCCGTTGAGGTGCCGCAGCACCGGCAGCTCTCGCTGGCAATTCGCTGGCTTCTGGCGGCAGCGCGCAAGCGTGGCGGCAAGGGTATGTCGGATAAACTGGCGGCTGAATTGATGGACGCGGCAAATAACGCGGGAGCGGCGGTCAAGCGGCGCGAGGATACCCTCAAAATGGCTGAAGCCAACCGGGCGTTTGCTCATCTGCGCTGGTAGATACCATTTGCGCTGTCGCCAGTGAAATGGAGCTGGGGCGATGGCTGAAGAACCTTTACTAGAAAAAATACGCAACATCGGGATCATTGCCCACATCGACGCGGGCAAGACGACGACAACGGAGCGCATCCTGTACTATACCGGGCGCACACATCGTCTCGGCAACGTCGATGATGGCACCACTATCACCGATTGGATGGAGCAGGAACGCGAGCGCGGCATCACGATCACATCCGCCGCCGTGACGTGCTTCTGGAAGCACTATCAAATCAACATCGTGGACACCCCCGGCCATATCGACTTCACGGCTGAGGTACAACGCAGTCTCCGAGTTCTGGATGGCGGCGTGGTAGTTTTCGATGGGATGGCTGGCGTTGAGCCACAATCCGAAACCGTCTGGCGTCAGGCGCAGACTTTTGGCGTCCCTCTTATCGCGTTCATCAATAAGATGGACAAGCTGGGCGCCGATTTTGCCCACGCCGTTCAGACAATTCGAGATCGGTTGCACGGCAGTCCGGTGCCGATTCAATGGCCTATCGGGGCCGAGGCGACGTTCCGCGGTGTGATTGACCTGCTCGAATGGGAAGCCCTCCTATGGTCAGATACCGATCTGGGCCAAGAGCTGGAGCGCGTTCCCGTACCCGAATCTGTGGAGATCGACGCGCTGGCCGCGCGAGAAGCAATGATCGAGGCCATCGTGGAGACCGATGAGGAGCTGACGATTCGCTACCTTGAAGAGGAAGAGATCACGTCCCAGGCTCTCCGGCAAGCCTTGCGGAAAGCCACCCTCGCGGGGAAACTTCAACCGGTTTTGTGCGGTTCCGCGTTGCGTAACAAAGGTATCCAACCTTTATTGGATGCCGTTGTGGATTTCTTACCTTCGCCGCTGGATGTTCCGCCGGTGCAGGGTGAAAATCCCAAGAAAAAAAGTATAGAAGAGCGCCCGGCGAATCCTTCAGAGCCGCTGGCCGCGTTGGTCTTTAAAATAGCTACAGATGCTTACGCAGGACGTCTGGCATATTTTCGGATATACTCAGGCAAGATGGTGCGGGGGAATGTCTACATCAACGCCGCCAAGAGCGCGCGCGAGCGTATTCCCAAAATCCTCCGCATGTTCGCGGATCACCGCGAGGAGGTGGAATCGCTGCAAGCGGGCGACATTGGTGCCACCGTAGGTCTCAAAGAGACCTTCACCGGCGACACGATAGCTGCGATGCACGCCCCGATAGTCTTGGAGACTATCCGCTTTCCAGAACCGGTCATCTGGGTCGCCGTGGAGCCTAAAACCGTGGCGGATCAAGACCGGCTGAATGAGGCGATGCAGCGGTTAGCCGAGGAAGACCCCACATTCCAGGTGCGCCTGGACGAGGGCACCGGGCAGACCATCATTGCCGGGATGGGGGAGTTACATCTGGAAATCCTGGTAGATCGGATGTTACGAGAGTTCCGGGTGCAGGCCAATGTCGGTAAGCCCCGCGTGGCGTACAAGGAAACGATAGAAGGAACAAGCCGCGTGGAAGTAGTCTTTGATAGAATGATGGCTGGCAAACCTCAGTATGCCAGGGTGATGTTGGAAGTCAGCCCGGATGAGGTAGGACAAGAATCGCCATTCGAGAACTTAATGCGTCCGCAGGACCTGCCGTCTCACTTAGTTGAGGCGGTTAGAGCTGGGGCGATAGAGTCGTTGGATAGTGGTTTCCTGGCCGGGTATCCGCTGGTAGGGGTGCGCGTGCGCTTGCTGGATGCGGATATGGAGGTGGAGCGATCTACCGAGATCGCGTTTAAGGCTGCTGCGGCCCAGGCATTCCGCCAGGCCGTTCAGGCGGCATCACCGGTCTTGTTAGAGCCGGTGATGGCTGTGGAGGTGGTGATGCCGGAGGGATTCGTGGGGGAGGTGTTGGGAGATTTAAACGCTCGCAACTCAGAAATCCAACTGATGGAATCTCGCCCCGGCGGAGCGCAGGCGATACGGGCCTATACCCCGCTCGCCAAGATGTTCGGATACGCTACCGACTTGCGCAGTATGACGCAGGGGCGTGGCACATTTACAATGGAGTTCCATCATTATGCACCGGTGGACTCCCGGCAACTGGAAGCCATCTTGTATGGCATGTAAAGCACCTTTTTAGATAGGTTAATCTAACGATTGAAATAATCACACATCCTACAGAAAGTAGAAGGAGAGGTAAGCATGGCTAAAGAGAAGTTTGAGCGCACTAAGCCGCATGTGAACATCGGTACCATTGGTCACATTGACCATGGCAAGACTACGCTAACCGCCGCTATTACCCGCACGTTGGCCACCAGAGGCTGGGCCGATTATAGAGGGTATGATGATGTGGCTAAGGCTGATGCGAAGATGTTCCGGCGTGACGCAACCAAGATTTTGACCGTCGCCATTTCCCATGTGGAGTATCAGACTGAAAACCGTCACTATGCCCACGTGGACTGCCCCGGTCACCGGGACTACATCAAGAACATGATCACCGGCGCGGCCCAGATGGACGGCGCGATCCTGGTCGTTTCGGCGGTGGATGGCCCGATGCCCCAGACCCGCGAGCACATCCTGCTGGCGCGTCAGGTTGAGGTCCCCGCTATCGTGGTCTTCCTGAACAAGGTGGACTTGATGGACGATCCGGAGTTGTTGGAGCTGGTGGATCTGGAGATCCGCGAACTCCTGAGCAGCTACGGCTTCCCCGGCGATGAGACGCCCGTGGTGCAAGGTTCCGCGCTCAACGCGTTGAACTGCGAGAGCGACGATCCCGAAGACCCGGCCTATGCCCCCATCTGGGAGCTGATGCGCGTCGTGGATGAATACATCCCCACGCCAGAGCGTGAAGAGGATAAGCCGTTCCTGATGTCCATCGAGGACGTCTTCTCCATCAAAGGGCGCGGTACGGTGGTTACGGGGCGTGTCGAGCGCGGCACCCTCAAGCCCAACACCGAAGTTGAGCTGGTCGGCGATCTGTATGAGAAACCTCGCAAGACCGTGGTGACCTCTATGGAAATGTTCCACAAGATCCTCGAAGTGGTGCGTGCTGGCGATAATGCTGGTTTGCTGCTGCGTGGTGTGGGCAAAGACGAAGCGGGCCGTGGTGTTGTGGTGGCCGCGCCCGGGTCCATCCAGGCGCGCCGTAAGTTTGAGTCCGAGGTCTACATTCTGCGCCGTGACGAGGGTGGGCGGCATAATCCCTTCTTCACCGGGTACAAGCCGCAGTTCTACATCCGCACGATGGATATTACCGGCAGTGTCACGTTGCCTGAAGGCGTCGAGATGGTGATGCCCGGTGACAAGACCCTGATGACGGTGGAATTGATCACGCCCGTGGCGCTGGAGAACGGTTCGCGATTCGCCATCCGTGAGGGTGGTCTGACGGTAGGCGCTGGCATCATTACCAAGGTGTTGGAGTAATCCTAGCCTTGACCCAAAACTAGGTGGTTTATGGCAAAACAACGCATTCGCATTCGGTTAAAGGGATATGATCACCGTATTTTGGATGAATCTGCGCGGCGTATCGTTGAAGCTGCGGAGCGGACGGGGGCGCGGGTCGTAGGCCCGGTGCCTCTGCCCACCAAAATCGAGCGATTCGCCCTGCGCCGCTCTACGTTTATCGACAAAGATAGTCATGAGCATTTTGAAATCCGTACTCACAAACGGCTGATAGATATCCAGGAGCCGGATTCGAAGACTATTGACACCTTGATGCGGCTGAACATGCCCGCAGGCGTCGATATCGAGATCAAGTTGTAGCACGGTTTTCGCTATCTAATCAAGGTAGCCTACATCCCCCCTGGTCTTTCGTTCATTGAGCGCAGAGTTGGGAGACCAGGGGGGTGGTGTGGGAAAAAGCAGCGGGCTGCGTCCCGCTAAAACTTTCGGGATGATGTGGCGTACCTGGCGCTGGCAGTCCCAAGGAGGCATAAGGTGAGAGGTCTTATTGGAAGAAAGGTCGGAATGACCCAGGTGATTAAAGAAAACGGAGAAGTGGTGCCCGTTACCGTGCTGGAAGCTGGGCCTTGTTACGTCACCCAAATACGCACTGAAGATCGCGATGGTTATCGGGCAGTGCAATTGGGGTTTGAGGAGATCAAGGCGCATCGGCTGACCAAAGGGGAGTTGGGGCACCTAAAGAAAGTGCGGGTGCCTGAATTACGTCATCTACGCGAACTGCACACTCGTAAAGACGAGGCGTTCGAGCTAGGCCAGAAGATCTTGGTGGACGTTTTTAGCCCTGGCGAGCGCGTGGATGTCGAAGGCCGCTCGAAAGGACGCGGTTTTGCCGGGGTCGTGAAGCGCTACGGCTTTGCCGGTGGCCCCCATACTCACGGGCAATCAGATCGCGAACGCGCGCCGGGTTCTATCGGGGCTTGTGCCACGCCAGGACGGGTGTGGAAGGGCAAGCAGATGCCCGGACGTATGGGGGGGCACCGCGTGACCTCGCAAAATATCGAGGTGGTCGTGGTTGACCCGGAGCGCAACTTGCTGGCGGTGCGGGGAAGCGTGCCCGGCCCGAATGGGGGCCTGGTCGTGATTAAAGAAGCCCGTAAGCAAAAAGTTGCGAAGGGAGGTAAGTAATCATGCCGGTTCCTGTTTTCAATATGCAGGGTGAGACGGTCAATGAAATTGAACTGCGCTCTGATATTTTTGCAGCTTCTGTGAGCGTTCCGTTGATGCATCAGGCTTTGGTGCGCCAACTTGCCAATGCCCGTCAGGGGACGCATAAGACTCGGACGCGCGGTGAGAATAACCGCACAAAGGCCAAGTGGTATCGCCAGAAGGGCACCGGGCGCGCGCGTCACGGTAGCCGCAACGCCCCCATCTTTGTGGGTGGCGGGATCGCTCATGGGCCGCGCCCCCGCAGTTACGAGAAGAAGATGCCGCGCAAGATGCGGCGGGCAGCGTTACGGTCGGCCCTTTCCGTCAAGGCGATGGAGCAGCATATTTTGCTGGTGGACGATCTGAAGATAGAGGTCCCGAAGACCAAAGAGATGCTGGCGGTTCTGGATCGCCTGTCCGCTCAAGGTAAGGTGCTGATTTTGCTACCAGAACGCAATGAGTTCGTGGAGCGTTCCGTCCGAAATTTGCCAGAAGTTAAGACGTTGCGTGCTAACTACCTGAATATCCGGGACTTGTTGGGCGCTGATTATATTGTGATGCCGTTGGCGGCGCTTGAGGTGGTCGAGACCATCTTGAGAAAGCCGGGCAAAGGCAACTAGTGCCGGGAGTCAAGCTATGAATATTTATGAGGTCATTAAGCGACCGTTAGAGACAGAAAAGGCCTACGCGCTGCGCAAGTTTCGGCAATATGCTTTTGTCGTTAATCAGCGCGCTAACAAATTGCAGATCAGGCGGGCGGTTGAGGATATCTACGGTGTGAAAGTCGAGTCGGTCAACGTGATGGTGATGCCTGCCAAAATCAACAAGATGCAAGGACGGCGGCGCGTCGTGCGTCGTCCGGCCTGGAAGAAGGCTGTGGTCACGCTGGCTCCTGGGCAACACATTGAGGAGTTGGAGGCGTAATTATGGCAATCAAGAAATATAAGCCGACTTCTCCCGGTCGTCGCGGGATGACCGGGCATACGTTTGAAGAGATCACACGCAGTAAGCCCGAAAAGAGTTTGTTGCGACCTCTGCATAAGCGCGCCGGTCGTAATGTGTATGGACGGATTACCGTGCGCCATCGCGGGGGCGGGCACGCGCGTAAGTATCGCCTGATCGACTTCCGCCGCGACAAGTTCGATGTGCCCGCGCGGGTCGATTCCATCGAGTATGATCCTAATCGTTCCGCCAGGATCGCGTTGCTGGTCTACGCTGATGGCGAGAAGCGCTATATTTTAGCGCCTCTGGGCCTCAAGGTTGACGATACAGTGGTCAGTTCGCAGGACAATCCGGAGGTGGTCACGGGAAACGCGATGCCTCTGGAAAAGGCGCCGTTGGGCACCATCGTTCACAATGTCGAGCTGTATCCAGGCCGGGGCGGCCAGCTAGTTCGCGCTGCCGGTGTCGCCGCGCGTGTGCTGGCTAAAGAGGGCGATTACGTGACGTTGCGACTGCCTAGCGGGGAGATGCGCCGCGTGCGCAAGGAGTGTATGGCTACGGTAGGCCAGGTGGGGAACGTCGATCACGCTAATATCAAGTTGGGAAAGGCCGGGCGCAAGCGCTGGCTTGGTTGGCGGCCTTCGGTGCGAGGCGTAGCTATGTCACCGCGCGATCATCCCCATGGTGGGGGTGAGGGGCGCAGTCCCATTGGTATGCCTGGCCCCAAATCTCCGTGGGGATGGCGCACACTCGGCCGGAAGACACGTCGCAACAAAGCGACAGATAAGTACATCGTTCGCCGGCGCAAATCGGGCCGGCGGTAGTAAGGGAGGTCAAGAATGTCGCGTTCCTTGAAAAAAGGGCCGTTTGTAGATGCTAAATTACTCAAAAAGGTCGAAGAGATGAATCGGGTGGGGCAAAAGCGCGTGCTTCGCACCTGGTCTCGGGCCTCAGTGATCTTTCCCCAGATGGTAGGGCACACCATTGCTGTTCACGATGGGCGGCGTCATGTTCCGATTTACATCACAGAGAATATGGTGGGCCATCGGCTGGGTGAGTTTGCGCCTACGCGGACCTTCCGTGGCCATGTGGTCAAAGAAAAGAAGGGCCGGGTAGTTAGTAAGGGGATGGGGTAAAGGCGTATGGAAACAGTGCAAGCAAAGGCTAGGCATATTCCTATGTCGCCCCAAAAGGTGCGACGTGTTATTGATGCGTTGCGGGGGATGGACGCTCAAGATGCGCTGAATGCGTTGAGCGTTATGCCGCACGCGGCGGCGGTGCCCGTTTCTAAGCTGATCCGTTCGGCTATGGCTAACGCCGATGAACAAGGGCTGGATACCAATAGTCTGTACATTATCCACCTGACCGCCGATGATGGGCCGGGGCGGATGCCCGGTAAGGGGTGGCGTGCCCGCTGGGGCAGCCGCGGGCGTTATCGGCCCATTCGGAAGCGCTCGTCGCATATTACCGTCGTTCTTGAAGAACGGCTGGACTAAGAGAAGGAGGAACGTCTTGGGTCGCAAAGTTCATCCCTACGGTTTTCGATTGAAGGTAATCCGTGACTGGAAGTCCCGCTGGTTCGCAGAAGGTCGGGAATACGCGGATCTGTTATTAGAAGATGAGGCCATTCGTGAATTGATCTATCGGGAGATGCGCGCGCGTTCTCGTGATGGACAGAGTGGTATCTCGCGGGTGGAAATCGAGCGCTTCCCGCCCAACCAAGTCTCGGTGATTGTCTGGACCGCGCGTCCGGGTGTGGTTATCGGGCGGAAGGGCGAAAACGTCAAAGCGATGCGCCGGAGTATCGAAGAGCTTACCGGTGGCAAGCGAGTCCATGTCGATGTGCAGGAAGTTGAACAGCCTGATCTGGATGCCAAACTGGTGGCCGAGAATATCGTGGCGCAGTTAGAGAAACGCATCTACCATAGTCGCGCTATGAAGCGCGCGTTGCGGCAAGCAATGCGCTCCGGTGCCGAAGGCATTAAGGTGATGTGTAGTGGGCGTCTGGCTGGCTCTGAGATGGCGCGCCGCGAGTGGATGCGCGAAGGTCGCGTGCCTTTGCAAACCCTGCGTGCAGATATCGATTATGCTCAAGAAGAGGCTCTGACTACCTATGGGCGCATCGGTGTGAAGGTCTGGATTTATAAGGGTGAGATTCTGCCGAAGAAGACTTCGATGGCAGAAGAAGCGCTCTAAGATGGGTTGGTAGAAGGAGAAAGCTATGTTGATGCCGAAACGCGTAAAGTATCGTATGCAGCATCGTGGGCGCATGAAGGGCAAGGCCAGTCGGGGCGTGAACGTCGATTTTGGCGATTATGGCCTGCAAGCGTTAGAGCCTTCTTGGATCACGGCGCGTCAGATAGAAGCTGCGCGCCGGGCCATTGTGCGGCACATGCGGCGACGTGGTAAGTACTGGATCCGCATCTTCCCGGACAAACCGGTCACTGCTAAACCAGCAGAGACCCGCATGGGGAAGGGTAAAGGTGTGGTGGAGAAGTGGGTGGCGGTGGTGCGCCCCGGTCGCGTGATGTTCGAAGTGGGCGGGATTTCGGATGAAGTGGCCCGTGAGGCGCTGCGTCTGGCCGCGCACAAGCTGCCTATCAAGACTCAAATTATCAAGCGAATTGATTTTGGCGGGGACACAGGGGGGTAGGCGATGTTTGCATCAGAAATACGAGAGTTCACTACGGAAGATTTGCAGTATCGCTTACAGGAAACCCGGCGCGAGTTGTTCAATTTGCGTCAGCAATGGTACTCGGGCAGCCTCCAGGATAATAACCGAATTCGGGCTGTGCGTAAGGATATTGCGCGCATGTTGACGGTTTTGCGTGAACGTGAACTGGCGGCGACTGAACATAAAGGAGATGCGGTATGAAGGAACAACGTCGGCGGTTGGTCGGTACTGTGACCAGTGACAAAATGGATAAGACCGTGATGGTTGCGGTTGAACGGCGGTATCGCCATCCCCTTTACAAAAAGGTCATTCGGTCTGCCAAGAAATATATGGCCCATGATGAAGAGAATGCCTGTCGAATTGGGGATCGCGTGACCATCGAGGAATCGCGTCCTTACAGTCGCCGCAAGCGATGGGTTGTCCATAATATCCTCGAACGCGCCGAATAAGGAGCCAGCAATGATCCAAAGTGAAACCAGACTCAAAATTGCTGATAATACCGGCGCTCAGGAGGTGTTGTGTATTCAAGTGCTAGGTGGCTCACGGCGGCGGTACGGCTCTGTGGGAGATACCATTGTAGCAACTGTTAAGGCTTCGGCACCAACCGCGTCGGTGAAAAAGGGTGAGATTGTGCGGGCTGTGATTGTACGGGTGGCTAAAGAATATCGTCGGGATGACGGCTCGTATATCCGCTTTGACGATAACGCGGCGGTCATCCTCGAAGGAGAAACACAGAATCCCCGTGGTACCCGCATCTTTGGCCCGGTGGCCCGAGAATTGCGCGAGAAGGGGTTTATGAAGATCGTTTCTCTAGCGCCCGAAGTATTGTAGACGAGGTATAGAGATGAAACGCATTAAGAAAGGTGATACTGTAGAAATCATCGCAGGTGATGATAAAGGGGCACGCGGCACAGTGTTGCGCGTGTTGTCTAAAGCCGGTCGCGTGGTGGTTTCAGGGGTGAACTTGGTGACTAAGCACGAAAGCGGGCAGCAGGCTGGCCGCTCCCAGATGCAAGGTGGGCGAATCCAGTTTGAAGCGCCGGTGGCTGTGTCGAACGTGATGTTGATCGATCCTGAGACCGACAAGCCTACGCGGGTACGTATGGAAGAGGTGAATGGCCGCATGGTGCGCGTTGCCGTTGGCTCCGGATCAGTCATCGACAGGAGGCGGGGATAATGCAGCGGTTGCAAAAAATTTATCAAGAAGAAGTCGCGCCGGCTTTGATGAGGGATTTTGGTTACAAATCTGTTATGGAAATCCCCCGGATTCGCAAAATTGTGGTGAATATCGGGATGGGCGAGGCGCTGGATAACCCCAAAGCTATCGAGTACGCAGTGGACGACTTGCGAACGATTACTGGGCAACAGCCAGTGATCACTAAAGCGCGCAGGTCAATTGCTAACTTCAAGTTGCGCGAAGGGCGTGCTATTGGCGTCAAGGTCACGTTGCGGGGAGAGCGGATGTGGGCCTTCTTGGATCGCCTGATCGGTGTCGCGTTGCCACGCACCCGTGACTTCCACGGCGTTCCTAGCAAGCTCGATGGGCGGGGGAACTATACCCTGGGTTTACGTGAGCAACTGCTCTTTCCTGAGATTAACTATGACAAAATCGATAAAATCCGGGGAATGGAGATCAGCTTCAACACGACAGCCGAGACTGATGAGGAGGCCCGCCGGCTTCTGTCGCTGCTCGGTATGCCATTCCGAAACGCTTAACAAGCAACGTGTGCAGGTAGAAGGAGAAACTTATGGCGAAAAAGTCGATGCCAATTCGTGAAACGCGACGTAAGTACAAGGTGCGCGTGCGCCATCGCTGTCAGCGATGCGGGCGCCCTCGTGGTTACTACCGTCGGTTCAGCATGTGCCGCATTTGCATTCGTGAATTGGCCCTGGAAGGGAAAATCCCTGGCATGATCAAGGCCAGTTGGTAAGGGAGTAGGATTGTATGACAACTTCAGATCCAATTGCTGATATGTTGGCACGTATCCGAAACGCTATGGCGAGGAAATTCGCCGCAGTGTCGATGCCCTCGTCGCAGATTAAGGTCGCGATAGCGAAAATCTTGAAGGACGAAGGCTATATTGAGGATTTCAAAGTAGTTATGGACGAAAGCAATCACAAGAATCTGGTGATTGACCTAAAATATGTGGGCGATGTGAAGCATCAACGTCCCGTCATCACTGATATGAAACGGGTGAGCAAACCTGGACGGCGGATATACACGTCGGTCAAGGAAATTCCTTGGGTGCGCAGTGGCATGGGCATTGCAATCCTTTCGACGCCCAAAGGGGTGATCACCGGTCAGCAGGCCCGCCGTCTCAACGTTGGTGGCGAGGTGCTCTGCTACGTCTGGTAGGGAGGTTAGCGTGTCTCGAATAGGAAAGATGCCAGTCCAAATCCCTTCGGGGGTGGATGTCAAGATCGACGGGCCTATTGTCACCATCAAAGGCCCCAAAGGTGAGCTAATCCGGGAATTTCATCCGGATATGCAGATTGTGAGAGAAGACGCGCTGTTGCGCGTAGAGCGTCCCAATGATGATCGCAAGATCAAAGCGTTGCATGGTTTGACCCGTGCCCTGATCAACAATATGGTGGTGGGCGTGACCGAGGGGTATTCCAAAGTGCTGGAAATTCGCGGCACCGGATACCGCGTTGAGTTGCAAGGACGAACCCTCGTGATGAGCTTGGGGTTTATTCACGACGTGGTGATCGACGCGCCGGAGGGGATTGAGTTTGATGTCAACCCTCGGGCCGGCACGGTCACAGTCAAGGGATGCAGCAAAGAGTTGGTTGGTCAGGTGGCGGCTGAAATTCGGGCTTGGCGCCCGGTAGAACCGTACTTGGGCAAAGGAATCCGTTACCAGGGTGAGCATGTCCGGCGCAAGGCGGGCAAGGCTGGTAAGGCATTGTAGTCAAAATTGCGTGGAACTGAGGGTTAAGAGATTATGAAACCAGAAGTTGATCGGCGTAAAGCCCGCGCGCGGCGTTGCAAGCATATCCGCAAGAATATGCAGGGAACACCGGAACGTCCACGATTGAATGTGTTCAGAAGTTTGAATCATATTTATGCCCAGATCATCGATGATGAAGCCGGTCATACATTGGTTTCAGCTTCTACCATCGACCATGAAATCCGTGACGAAGTGAACGGGAAGAACAAAACGGAACAAGCAAAGGTCGTGGGGCGTGTCGTGGCAGAACGGGCCTTATCTAAAGGTGTAAAACTTATCGTGTTTGACCGTGGTGGATATAAATATCATGGTCGTGTCAAAGCTCTCGCTGAGGCTGCCCGTGAGGCGGGCCTGGATTTTTAATACGGCAGCGCCTTCTTTGGGCGTCCGGCAGGAGGAACTATGAAATCAAGTAGCAAACCTCAAGGTCGCAAGTTTTTTGAGGAAGAACCAGAAGAGCTAGATGAACGAGTTGTTGATATTACTCGTGTAGCTAAGGTTGTTAAAGGCGGGCGCACTTTCCACTTCCGTGTGGTGGCGGTGGTCGGCGATAACAAGGGCCAGGTGGGCCTGGGTATCGGTAAAGCGCGCACCGTCCCCGATGCCATCGGCAAGGCTACCAGTCGTGCCCGGCGCGCCATGCGTCAGATACCGCTGGAAGGTACCACTATTCCCCATGATGTGTTGGGTCGCTGTGGCGGCGCGCGTGTGATGTTGCGTCCGGCCACCGAGGGCACCGGCGTGTTGGCTGGCGGTGGGGTGCGCGCCGTTCTGGAAGCCGCGGGCATCCAAAACGTGCTCACGAAATCGCTAGGCAGCGCTACGCAGGTCAATGTGGTGCAGGCCACGATGGATGCGCTGGATCAGTTGCGCTGGGTTGAGGAAGTCGCCGAAGAGCGTGGGAAACCCGTAGCTGAGGTGATGCCCTTCTGGCGGAGGAGGAAGGCGTGATGAGCAAGAAATTGCGCATAAAGTTGGTGCGTAGTCCTATCGGGTATTCTATTCGCCAGAAGCACACGGTCAAAGCGCTGGGATTGCGGAGGCTAAACCATGTGGTTGAGCGCCCGGATAATCCGGCTGTGCGGGGGATGGTGAACAAGATTCCTCATTTGCTTCAAGTTGAGGAAATCGAGGCATAGTGGAGGCGAGCGGTATGAAATTGCATGAACTACGTCCCGCATCTGGTGCCACGCGAGGTAGGAAGCGTGTCGGGCGGGGGATATCGGCTGGACAAGGCAAGACGGCGGGCCGAGGCACAAAAGGGCAAAATGCCCGCAGTGGGGGTGGAGTGCGCCCATATTTTGAGGGTGGACAGTTGCCCCTGGTGCGCAAATTGCCGTTTGTGCGCGGCTATAAGTTCTTTAATCCTTACAAAGTGGATTTTGAACCTATAAACCTGGATCAACTGGCCGCGCGTTTCGAGGCCGGCGGCGAGGTCTCGCCGAAGACTCTGGTGGATGCAGGGCTTATCAAGCACGCCCGCGATCTTGTGGTGGTGTTGGGGCGCGGCGAAATCGATCATCCTTTGACTGTGCGCGTGCATCGCATCTCAGCGGCGGCCCGCGAAAAGGTTGAAGCTGCGGGTGGCACGGTGGAGTTGTTGCCCTGGAAGCGGGGCGGTTATCGCACACGCTAATTCGAAGGCGCTGCTGAGGCGTACTCGGCAGCGCCGGCATAACTTCTTGATGGAGGCACACGATGATTGAAGCCCTGCGCAATGCTTTTAAGCTCCCTGATTTGCGTCGGCGGATGTTTTACACGCTGTTGATTCTGATTATCTTCCGAATGGCGTCCAACATCCCGGTTCCCGGTGTGGACCGGGTGGCCCTCGCGCAGTTTTTCGAGATGGCGACGACGCAAGCTGAAGGGACGCAAAGTTTTATCAATATCCTGGACTTGCTATCAGGTGGCGCGGTATCAAACTTCTCGGTCTTGGCTACCGGCGTTTATCCTTACGTTACCGCGCAGATTGTCTTGCAATTGCTGTTGCCCATCTTCCCGAAGTGGGAGGAACGCATCAAGGAAGAAGGCGAAGAAGGGCAGCGCAAGATGAACCAGATCACCTTCTACTGCACGGTGCCTCTGGCCGCATTACAGGCTTACGGTCAGGCGCAGCTCTTTAGAGCCGCGATGGTGGGTGTCCGCCCCATCTTGCCGAGCTTTGGCTGGGGGCCGGGGCAAGCCTTACCAACGCTAACCTTGCTCATCACGATGACGGCAGGGACAATGTTTGCGGTTTGGCTTGGCGAATTGATTACCGAACAGGGTATCGGCAACGGGTTATCCCTGATCATCTTTGGCGGTATCGTCGCCCAGCTTCCCGCGAACCTGCTCGCTATTTGGCGGGGCACCGGGTTGGTTCCCAACGTGGTACTCAGCATCGTGCGCGTGTCCATTTTCGTCGTGTTGATGATTGCGACTATGCTGTTCATCGTCTTCTTGCAGGAAGGTGAGCGCCGCATCAAAGTGCAATACGGCAAGCGGGTGCGTGGTATGAAGGTCTATGGTGGGGGGAGTACCTATATCCCTTTGAAAATCAATACGGCGGGGATGATCCCGCTGATTTTCGCGCAGTCGATCCTCGCTTTCCCGGCAGTTATAGCGCAGTTCTTTATGACCAGCGAAAGCGCCGCCACGCGCGATTCCGCGAATTGGGTGATCGCTTTCTTCAGCGGACAGGATCCGTGGTACGCGGTGTTGTACTTCCTGGCCGTCGTTGGCTTCACCTACTTCTACACCTTTATCATGATCGAGCAGCAGAACTTGCCGGAGATGTTACAGAAGCAGGGCGGGTTTATTCCCGGCGTGCGCCCCGGACGCAAGACAGAGGAGTTTATCCTCCATATCTATCAGCGCATCACGTTTGTAGGCGCGCTCTTCTTGGGCATTGTGGCGGTGTTGCCCTTCTTCGTGGGGCTGTTTATGGAAACGCAGCTGATGCTCATTCAGAGCGCGGGGTTGCTGATTGTGGTGGGTACTGTAACCGACACCATACAGCAGTTGGAGGCCCAACTCCTGATGCGCAACTACGAGGGCTTCCTCCGCTAAAACTGTGGTATAATGTAAGACTGTCTGTGGCTTTCCTCAGAAGGTCTCTCAGCAGAGCACATTACCAGGGAAATTCCTTGAAAGGCGCGGAAATCGCGGGCCGGGGATGGTGGCATGATACCCGTTAAAAACCCGGAGGGGATTCGGCGTATGCGCGAAGCCGGACGGATCGTGGCCGAGGTGCTGGACTTGCTACAGCACGAAGTTCGCCCTGGCATCACGACCCGGTCGCTGAACACGTTAGCAGAAACGCTGATCCGAGAGCGGGGGGCTGAACCCTCGTTCCTGGGCTATCCTCCCGGCAGTCGGTACCCTTTCCCGGCCGCAATCTGCGCCTCGATTAACGAAGAATTGGTGCATGGCATCCCCTCTCCGCGCGTGTTGCGTGCTGGGGATGTCCTCACCGTGGATGTGGGCGCGTATTATCAGGGCTTTCACGGGGATGCGGCCTGGACGTTCGCCGTTGGCGAAATCTCGGTGCGGGCGCAAACCTTACTGGGCGTCGCCACCGGCGCGCTACAGGCTGGCATCGCTCAGGCTGTGGCGGGCAATCACGTTGGTGACATCGCGGCTGCTGTGCAAGCGCACATCGAATCCTATGGCTATCATAGCACGCGCCAATATACGGGACACGGCATCGGCCAAAATCTGCACGAGTCCCCTCAAATCCCCAACTACGGACGTCCCAAATCGGGCGCTGTGTTACGGGAAGGGATGACGTTGTGCATAGAACCAATGGTTTTAATCGGTTCATCTGAAACCCAGGTGTTGCCAGATCACTGGACCGTAGTTTCTGCTAACAGGGAATTGACCGTACATTTTGAACACACCATCGCCATTGTCGATGGACAGCCGGAGATTTTAACCCGGTTTTAGAAGGAAGGAGTAAGTATCATGAAAGTTTCACCATCCGTAAAGCGGCGTTGTCCGAAGTGTAAAATTATCCGTCGTCGTGGGGTCGTGCGCGTGATTTGCGAGAACCCTAAGCATAAGCAACGCCAGGGGTAATTGGCCCCTTGAGTAATGAGGAGGCTTTGAATATATGGCACGTATAGCAGGGGTGGACCTGCCTCGCAATAAGCGAGTTGAAATTGGCTTGACCTATATCTATGGTGTAGGGCGCAAGACGAGCAACGAGATCCTGGATACCGTAGGTATCGATCCCAACAAGCGGGTGAACGAACTCAGCGAGAGTGAAGTCGCGCGCATTCGTGATGTCATCGATCGTACCTATGTGGTGGAAGGTGACCTGCGCCGAGAAGTTCAGATGAACATTAAGCGGTTGACCGAAATTGGCTCCTATCGCGGGTTGCGCCATCGCCGCAACTTGCCGGTGCGCGGGCAGCGGACGCGAACCAATGCGCGTACCCGACGAGGGCCCAAGAGGACCGTACCTGGGCGCGGGCGACGGCGTGGCGCCAAGAAGAAGTAATCGGATTGATCAGGTTATATTACACGAGGAGCTAAGGAGGTCTTATGGCAAAGCGTTCGAGTCGGTCTGGTCGTGGCGCTCGTCGAACGACGCGGCGTGTGAAGCGCAATGTCCCTCGGGGCTGCGTTTACGTCCATACCACGTTTAACAATACAATTATCACAATCACTGACCCTCACGGCAATGTGCTGCGGTGGTCCAGTTCGGGTTCCATTGGCTTTAAGGGCACGCGCAAGAGCACCCCGTTCGCGGCGCGGATGGCTGCGGAAAAAATCGCGGGCGAAGCAATGTCTAACGACGGCATGCAAGAAGTGGATGTGTTCGTGAAAGGGGCCGGGCCTGGACGCGAGGCCTCGTTGCGCGCTATCGCCGCAACCGGTATGCGCGTGCGGTCGATAGTTGATACCACGCCTATTCCACACAACGGCTGTCGTCCGCCCAAGAAGCGGCGGGTGTAAGTGTTCCCGGTTATTCTACGAGATTGAGGAGAGAGTATGGCTAGATATGTAGGTCCTTCTTGCAAACTTTGTCGGCGCGAGGGGATGAAACTTTTCCTTAAGGGCGATAAGTGCTACTTGGAAAAATGCCCCTTTGAACGTCGTTCCTATCCGCCTGGGGAGCACGGCAAGGAAGCCTCGTTCCGCCGGCGCAAACTTTCTGACTATGCAATGCAACTGCGAGAGAAACAGCGCGCCCGTCGTATCTACGGTGTGCTTGAACGGCAATTTCGCCGCTATTTTCGCGAAGCGGTGCGCCGCGAAGGCTTGACGGGTGAAAATCTGCTCGTCGTGCTGGAAACTCGGCTGGATAATGTCGTTTATCGACTCGGTTTGGCTGATTCTCGTGCTCAAGCGCGGCAGTTGGTAACTCACGGCCATTTCACCGTCAACGGCCGGAAGACTGATATCCCGTCAAGTCTGGTGCGTCCCAATGACATCATTGCGGTGCGCCCCGAAAGTCGGCGCAACAAATACTTCAAAATGCGCCGTGAAATGATGGGGAAGCGAGAGGTGCCCACCTGGCTGAGCTTCAATGAAGAGACGCTGGACAGTCGGGTGTTGACCCTGCCAGCACGCCAGGAAATTGACGTTTCGATTGAAGAGCAGTTGATTGTCGAATTCTACTCACGCTAATGCAGACAGGAGGCATCGTGCTAACAGCGCCAGTTCTGCCGAAGGTAGAAGTAGATGTTAATGCCCAACAGTACGGTCGATATATCATCGGCCCGTTGGAGAGCGGTTATGGTGTGACGTTGGGGAACTCTCTGCGCAGAGTTCTGTTATCCTCCCTGGAGGGCCCAGCTATTACAGCTATGCGCATCACAGACGTTCCGCACGAATTCGCGGCCATTCCGGGTGTGCGTGAAGATGTGATTCAGATAGTATTACAACTGAAGCAAATTCGGCTTTTGATGGTAGGGGATGGCCCGCAATACATGGTTCTGCGGGTTGATGGGCCAGGGGTTGTTACCGCCGGTGACATCATCGCCCCCCCCGAAATCGAAATCCTCAATCCTGATCTGTATCTCTTTACCGTGGATCAGGAGGATGTTACTCTGGACTTTGAGTTCACCGTGGAGAGTGGTCGGGGGTATCTCCCGGCCGAGGGCCGTGGACGCATGCCCGTCGGCGTGTTGCCGGTGGATGCGATCTTTAGTCCCGTGCGGCGTGTGAATTTCAGAATAGATCAGGCTCGTGTTGGACAATTGACCAACTATGATCGCCTGACCATCGATATTTGGACTGATGGCCGCTATGAACCACTGGACGCGCTTAAAGAAGCGGCTAAGATTCTCGTGACGCACCTGCGTCTGGTAGCGGGTGCCGAGCTTGAAGAAGATCTCATGGATATAGCAGCAGAAGATGAGGATGAAATCCCGCATCAAGCGTATGCCACACCTATCGAAGACCTGGGGTTGGGGGTGCGAGTTTATAATGCTCTCAAGCGCACAGGTATCTCGAACGTTGGTGAGGTATTGGAGATGTTGACGCGGGGAGAAAACGCAATGCTTTCAATCCGTAATTTCGGCGAAAAGTCCCTGGAAGAATTGATCGTGCAACTGGACGAAAAGGGCTTCTGGACTGAAACAACGGTAGCAGATAGTGCGGATGTGGAATCATCCGAATAACCCCCGTGCGGGATATCCAGCCCTAGAAAGACTTCCCCGTTGGGGGAGTGATTAGGCAGCGGTTCCCGATGGGAAATTTACAGCAGGAGGTTGGGGTATGCGACATCGTGTCGCTGGTAAGAAGTTAAATCGCTCTATGGCCCACCGGAAGGCTCTGCGGAGAAACTTGATCACCGAGCTTTTCCGCCACGAGCAGATCCGCACGACCCGCGCTAAGGCGCAGGCTATTCGTGGGCACGCGGAGAAGCTGATAACGTTAGCTAAACGCGGGGTGCTTGCCGGTGAAGAAGACCCGGCGAAGGAAGTCCATGCCCGCAGGTTAGCTGCTGCGCGGTTGAATGATCCCAAAGTGGTGCAAAAATTGTTCAACGAACTCGCGCCTCGCTATGAGTCGCGCCCCGGAGGCTATACCCGGATTCTCAATTTGGGAGCGCGAAAAGGCGATGCGGCGCCTATGGTCATCATCGAACTGGTTGAGGAAGATTAACAGAATTTAACGCTGTGCTGGAGTGATCTGGGGGGATATAGGTGCGGATTAAGGCAGTTGTGGCCTACGATGGTAGCAGTTATAGTGGGTTTCAACACCAGGCCCATACCCCCACCATCCAGAGTGAACTAGAGAGCACTCTGGAGCGTTTGACCCAAGACGCTGTGCGGGTGTTGGCTTCGGGACGCACCGACGCCGGAGTCCACGCCGAAGGGCAGGTGATCGCTTTTGATACACAGTGGCGGCATCCTTTACAGGATTTGCAGCGCGGGATGAACGCGCTACTACCTGATCAGATCGCTGTTCGGGAGTTAAGCATTGTTGAGGATGGATTCCATCCCCGCTATGCTGCGCTCCGGCGGCACTATCGGTATACGCTATATCAAGCCGCAGTGCGGCATCCCTTGGTGAACCGCTACAGTTTGCATGTAGCTCATTCGCTGGATGTTGCGGCGATGCGTCAAGCCTCGCAGTCGCTAGTTGGGGAACATGATTTTCTCGCTTTCGGCACGCCCCCGCAGGGAAACAATTCGGTGCGTGAAGTGAGTCGGGCGGATTGGCAGCAAGAATTTCCGTGGCTGTACTTTGATATAGAAGCCAACGCATTCCTCTATCGCATGGTGCGGATGTTGGTGGGGACGTTGTTGCGCGTGGGCAGGGGCGTGTTAGCGCCAGGGGACTTCATAGACATCCTGTGTACACAGGATCGTTCCGGGGCCGGGCCAGCAGCGCCCCCCCAGGGGCTTTGTCTGAAGTCCGTGGTCTATCCACCCGGCCTGTAAACGAAGTTCAGAAAGTAGGTCTCATTAGTTGGGAGTGAGTAGATGGTAAAACGATTACGGATACATAAAACGTATGTAGCTAAACCTAACGAGGTTGAGCAAGAATGGTATGTGGTCGATGCTACCGGTCAGACGCTAGGGCGGTTGGCTACGAGAATCGCAACGGTGTTGCGCGGGAAGCACAAGCCGCAATATACGCCGCATGAAGATGTGGGCGACTTTGTCATCGTCTTAAACGCTGACAAAATCAAGGTGACGGGCCAGAAGCTAGACCAGAAATTTTACTACCGCCACAGCGGCTACCCTAGCGGCCTCAAAGCTATCTCCCTCCGCCGCCAGTTGGAATTGCACCCGGAGCGCGTGATTCAACACGCGGTTAAAGGGATGCTTCCGAAGGGGCGGATGGGACGGCAATTGTTCCGCAAACTGAAGGTTTACGCGGGATCAGAGCATCCCCATCAGGCTCAGAAGCCCAAGCCGCTGGAAATATAAGGAGAAACTGCGCATGTATTATGAAGGATTAGGGCGTAGAAAGTCCGCTACAGCTCGCGTGCGTTTGCACGTTGGCGGAAACGGTCAGATCATTGTTAATGATAAACCCTATCAGGAATACTTTGGCCGGGAACGCGACTGGTTGTGTGTTATGGAAGCCTTGAAACTGACACAGACTGAAGGTCAGTTTGACATCACTGTGCAGGTCAAGGGCGGTGGTGAGACCGGGCAATCTGAAGCGATTCGCCTGGGGATGGCGCGCGCACTTCTGGAAGTCGATCCCGAATTCCGGCCGCGGTTGCGCAAGCAAGGGTTGCTCACGCGAGATTCGCGGGAAAAAGAACGCAAAAAGCCGGGTCTCAAACGCGCGCGCAAGGCACCTCAGTACACCAAGCGCTAGAGCAGATTTGCAGGCCGCGTACACAAACGTCGCCTGTGCCATTTCAGATAGACAGTCGAGAACCCCGTAATCTTTACGGGGTTTCCCGCTGTCTCTTGTGGGGCGGTGGGGAACGTCATTCCGATACGCCCAGAGTGACAATGTCCCCAGCGAAATTCCAGAGAACCGCAACAACTCAAATGAGGAGCATATAGGATGGCCGAGATTGTCATTGTGGGGTTGGGCCCGGGTGATGTCAAGCATCTGACCCTGGAAGCCTGGCAGATGCTCTCTCATGCCAAAGAAATCTGGCTGCGTACCGCTCACCACCCTGTCGTGACGGCATTGCCTGAGCATCTGACACTCCACTCTTTCGACGCGCTCTATGAGCAAGCGGGGACCTTTGAGGAGATCTACGAGACCATCGCCGAGCGCGTGGTCGCGTTGGCGCGGGAGCCGGGATGCGATAGCTTGATCTACGCGGTGCCCGGCCATCCGCTGATGGGAGAATCTACCGTGACCGGCATCCTGGCCCGCGCGCGCGAGGTCGCGCTCGATGTGCGCGTCGTCGCGGGCTTGAGTTTCGTCGAACCGCTGCTGACCGCGTTAGAAATCGACGCGCTGAATGGCTTGCAGGTCGTGGATGCCCTTGACATTATCACGCGGTACCATCCGCCGCTTAACCCTGATACGCCCGCGCTCATCGCGCAGGTCTATAGTCGCGCGGTAGCCTCTGACCTCAAACTGGTGCTTATGAACCAGTACCCTGACGAGCATCAGGTCGCTCTGGTCGATGCGGCGGGTAATGCCGCCCAAACTGTAACCTGGCTGCCACTCTATCAGATTGACTGGCATGAAGCCACGCCGTTGACCTCGCTCTACCTGCCGCCCCTCTCGCCAGTGAGCAGTTTCGAGGGTCTTCAGGATACGGTGGCGCACCTGCGCTCGCCGGAGGGCTGCCCCTGGGACCGCGAACAGACCCCCGCCACGCTGCGCGCCTGTCTTCTGGAAGAAGCTTACGAGGTTTTAGCGGCTATTGATGCCGAGGACACCGGGGCTTTGCAAGAGGAATTGGGCGATCTCTTGATGCAGGTGGTCATGCTGGTACAGTTGTCCGTCGAGTTGGGGGATTTTCGGATGAATGACGTGATCGCCGGCATTGATACCAAACTCAAGCGGCGGCATCCACACGTCTGGGGCGAGGTCACGGTTGCGGACGTGGATGCCGTGCTCCAACAGTGGGAGGTGCTCAAGCGCGAGGAGCGCGATCACCAGGGCGACGCGGAATCCTCGTTGCTGGCGGGGATCCCCCAGGCGTTACCTGCGCTGGCTCAGGCTAGTGAATACTATCGTCGGATGGCTCGTGTGGGGTTGACGGGAGACATTCTCGCCGGCCCCGTGTCGGAAGTTGTGGAACGAATAGCACCACAGGATGAGGCCGCCCTGGGAGAATTGCTCTTCGCCTGCGTGCGATGGGCCTGCCAACACGACCTCGATCCAGAAAGCGCATTGCGTGCATTGAACCACCGCTTTGCCCGGCGCGTTCAGGCCCTCATCGTGGCGGCCGGGCGTCAGGGCAAAGCTTTGGGCGACCTTTCCCCTGATGAACTCGCGCACTTATGGTCAGAACAGCGTTAGAATCCGCTAAGGAGGATGCGTCAATGAAAAAATTTAACCTTGGAGATACCGTCAAAGTCAAAGCTGGTGTTCAGGACTCCGACTTTGACCTCGCGTTGGGGGGATGGCAGGGACGGATTGTTGCCATCCACGAAGAAGAATCTTTGAAAGTTGCGTGGGACAGCATCACGTTACGCGCTTT
>SLSP01000020.1 GCA_007130345.1 Thermoflexales bacterium | reverse complement strand
TCGGCCCACACCTCACATTGCCCCGCCAACTGTGCCGCGATGCACAAGAGCGCGCCGCGATGTGGGGCATAGTCGCGCGTCTCCAAGCATTGCGAAGTCATCCGGCGCAAGTCGGGGAGCAGCGCGCGCGGTGGTTCGCTGGCCGCCAGCCGCGTCAGAGCGCTGACCACATCCGGGGGCGAGAGGGCCAGCGCGTGCTGCTCGACGGCGCGCAATCGCAGCCAGAGCGCGCCGAGGTGTTCGGGATCATCTTGCAGAAGCCGCGCTAACCAGCTATCGAGATAGGCCGACCCGGAACGTCCCCGCGCATCCTCCTCGGCGATGGCTTGCAACACGCCTTGCCATAGTTCCACTGGCGGCGGCTGCCGATTACAGGCTTCGAGCTGCTCCAGCCAGGTCAGCGTGTCGATCATCAGGCGTTTGACCACACGCTCGCGGTCTGCAACGGGATGTCGCTCGAAATCCAGGTGCGGCACACAGACGCTACATCCCAGGCAGTTGCCGCCAGCAATGACCTCGCCGGTTTTCAGATAGCCAAGCAGCAGAGAGCGCAAACACTTCGCCGCGGAGCCTTCTGCGCCGATATAGCGCTCGATCAGATAGGCGAAATTGCGGTCATCGTTGGCGCGACGCTCGTCGTGTAACTGCATAAAGGCGTCCAGATAGGCGTGGCGGTCGGGATAGTTCAGGCCCGTGCCGGGAACGACTTCCCATCCGACGGGGCGGTTCAACGTCCACTCCGGGAAGTAGTCATCCAGCACCTCGCGCTGTCCGCCTTTCCTCCGCGTGTGCGCGCCGGCATAATCGCGCCAGGCGGCGGTGGTGTAAGGCGCGGGGAAGTTCACCCACCGGGGAGCTTCGAGGCGCGTGTAGTGTAGCCAGTCGCCTGCCCAGCGCCCATAATGGTCGGGCTGCCCCGCGGCATGGCGGATGTCGTACAACATCGCCGCCGTTTCCCGCAGAGATAGCCCCAGGCGCGCGGCCAACGGTGTCAGATCAACCTGATCGCCATCGGGCAGCAGCGCGTGCAGTTCCCGCGCGCTCACCGCGTGCTCGCGCAAGCGCGCTCCAAAATAGGCGGGCGCGCTGATGATGCGTTCCGGCGCGGCGATGCGGAAGTCGCGCATGATCAACCCGGTCTTATGCGCCGCGCGGATCAGGGGGATCACCTGCCCGTCCAGCGTCGGGCGATTGTTGTATAGCACCTTCAGAATCCGCCCGATGTATTGGCATTTTGCCTGATAGATATGCCCCTGGTCGAGAATGTGTCTATGGGCCTCGGACTCATACGACCACGCGCGGCGTGGCGGAAATTGCGGCCAGCGATAAGGTTGCGCGAGTTCCAGCACTTCCGGGTGTTGTTCACAGGTATCCAGCAGCGCGATCACTTGATCGCCGGTGAAGTATAGGCTGCCCGGAATCCGCCGCGAGCTTTTGGCGCGCATAAACGCTATCAGCGCCTCGACATCCACGCGGCGCACGTACCGCTGTTCTGTGAAAAACGCCTGGATTTCCCGATCAGATTGCAGGGTATCGCGGGGCAGGAAATCGTCGGGCGACGCTTTTGTGATGCGCGGCTGGTCTTCACTGAACAGCAGCATCACCGTAGCGAGTTTGCCATCACGCCCGGCGCGGCCCGCTTCCTGCGCGTAAGCCTCCAGGTTGGCTGTCGGGGAACGGTGGATGACTAACCGGATGTCCGCCTTGTCAATCCCCATCCCGAAGCCCTTCGTCGCCACCATCACCTGTTTTTCGCCCCGCATAAAGCGCGCCTGCTCCGCCCGCCGGGTCAAGCTGCCAGCGTTCGACGCGCCATCCCGCGCGCGGCTGTCCTTCATAGCACCGTGATACATGGCGATGGGGGCGTCTACGTGCTTGTGCAGATAGCGGACGAAGGGCGATACGCCGGGGCTAACCATGCCGGCGTTGTCGGGATGCGGCGCGCTGGCCGGCGGATGGAAGTTGTACGGCTGCTTGGGGTTGCCGCCTGTGTGGGGCATGAACACAATCGCGGCCCCGTCCTGCAACTCGCGCAGGGCGTTCACAATGATGCGGGCCTTGTCTTCGGTGGAACGGGCGCGGCACACCACCAGGTTCAGTTCGGGGCGATTGGACGTGTGAATGAAGACATCACCGCCCGTGCTGAGGTTTTGCGGGCGCAGGTGTAGCTCTTGGCAGACGTCATCGCGCACGCGGGGACTGGCGGTCGCCGTGAGCGCAATCCGCTGTGGGGATAGCCGGTGCTCATGCAACCGCTCCACGATGTTGAGATAGCTAGGCCGGAAGTCGTGCCCCCACTGGCTGATGCAGTGCGCCTCGTCCATTGCCAGATAGCGTATGCCGACGGTCTGAGCCGCCTGATGCAGCGCATCGAGGATGTACCCGCGCTCCAGTTGCTCCGGCGTCACGTAGAGCAGCTTGAAATATCCGCCCACCAGCCGCCGCAAGCGACCCTGGCGCTCGTGAAACGGCACATCGCCGTTGATGGCGGTGGTCAGGTAGTCCAGGCCATAGCGCTCGCGGATGCGTTGGTCATATTGGTCTTGCATCAGCGATTTGAGGGGGGAGACGACAACCGTAATCCCAGGCAGCAGCATGGCGGGCAGGATGTAACACTCGCTTTTGCCGCCGCCGGTGGCCGCGATAGCGAAGATGTCTCCGCCGCGCAACGCGCGTTCCAGAACCGTGTGCTGGAAAGCGTGCAGCTTCGGGAATCCGAACAGCCGATAGGCCGCTTCGTCGAGGGCGGCGCGGGTCTTGGCGGTATAGGTCGGGAGGAAGGTGGCGGGTACCGGCAAGCCGCCCTCTTGAGGTTGCGGCATCCCATCGGGTAACCGTAACAGGCCGATGTCGGGTGCGTCGGCATACGGCGTGTGGGGACGCGCGTTTTGCACGGATACCCATTCGCCGTAACGCAAGCGCGGCATAGAACTCCCGGCATCGCTCTGGATCGCCAACCGCGTCAGGTCACTGTGACCGGGGCACAATCGCAGGTAGGTATGCCAGCGCGTGTCCGCCGGATCGTCCCGCGTCGCATCTGGATGCGCCACGACAATGGCCTTCTCGTGAACCGTGCCCAGATACCGCGCGCGCAGGTCGGGAATCGCCGAGTGCGCCATATCCGCCGCCGCGAGTCCGGCAGGGACGGGCGACTCAACCGGCGTCGCGCGCTTGATCAACAGCACATAGCTCCAGGGCGGCGGCGCTGTGATTTCCCCGGCGGCGCAGTGTAACACCATCCGCTGCCCGTGAACACACGTCGCGCAGGCCGGCGGCAGATCGCGGCCATACTCTTGTCCGCACGGCCCCAACGCCACGAAGTCGGCGCGTTCACGTAGCAACTCATAGCGCCAGGCGAAGATCTGCTCTGGGAGAACCGCGTCGCGCTGCCAGGCCACCGCCGCGATAATTGCGTCGGGCGGCAAGCTGTCCATAAGCCGGGCCACCTCCGCGCACTTCTGCCAGGGGAACGCCACCAAGACCACGTTCGCGTCCTGTGAAGCCACCTCGCGCGAATCCAGCCCGTGTTCCAAAGCCAATGCCGGCAGATGATGCGCGCGTTCCCGCAGACGGCTCCAAAACGTGGGCAGTCGGCTGTGCCGGGCATCACCGTTATGGACACCCACCCGCGTGCTGCGCAGAACCGGGGGCAGGTCATACAGGGCGCGCGCGGTATGCCAGGCCAACACGGTATCCAGCATCACGCACGCGCCGATGCCAAAGGGCGCGTCGTAGTCCAGCAGGGATACAGCATCGGGCAGATACCCGCCACGCACCAAATCCAACGTCACCGACAGATAGACCGGGATCAAGAACCGCTCGGACTCCGGCACCAGCCCCTTCAAATAGGGCGATACCCGCGCCTTGCCGCCGGGGATCAGCAGCGTCTCACACAATTCAAGCGCGGCTTGGGAACGGTAAGTTAGCGTGTCGGACATAATCCTTGACTTTTCCCAACATTACCACACAATCGGCGTCTTCCCGCGCGCTTCGAGATAGGCGTTGGCCCGCGAGAAGTGGCGACAGCCGAAAAAGCCGCGCCGGGCGGAGAATGGCGACGGGTGCGGGGCCTCTAGCACCAGATGGCGCGCGCTATTCACCAGCGCGGCTTTGGCTTGCGCGTGACGGCCCCAGAGCAAGAAGACTAGGTGCTCGCGCTCGCGGCCTAGCGTCTCGATAATCTGATCCGTCAGCCGATGCCAGCCCATAGCCTGATGCGACGAGGCCTGACCCGCCGCCACCGTTAGCCCGGCATTGAGCAACAGCACGCCCTGCTCCGCCCACCGGGTCAGATCGCTGGACAACGCGGGCGGCGCGTTGTCGTAGACATCCGCCGCGATCTCCTTGAAGATATTGCGCAACGAGGGCGGCGTCCGCACGTCCTCCGGCACAGAGAAGGCCAGCCCGTGCGCCTGCCCCGGCCCGTGATAGGGGTCTTGCCCCACGATCACGACCTTCACCGCATCGAAGGGCGTCAACGCCAACGCCGCGAAGACCTGCTCCGAGGGGGGATAGATGGTCTCCGTGGCGCGCAGCGCGTCCGTTTGCGCTTTAAGCTCCGCGTGATAACCGGCTTGCATCAGAGGGACAACGTCCGTCCAGGATTCTAGCATTGAAGCCTCCTATGAGGGAAAGAGGGATGATAAACGTGAGGCGTGAAACGTCAAACGTCATGCGTCAAACGTCATGGATTCTAACGGAGTTCGCCATTTTTTGTGTCAGAAGCAACATTTCGCTGTTGATAATTGACGTTTCACCTAACAAATGCGCGGCAGTTGCGCTCCGGTGAGCATCTGTACCACGCGCCGCGCGCCGTAGGGCGTGTGCAGCACCACGCGGCCCGCGTGCTCCGCCGTGACCCGGCCAATGCACGCGGCTTCGCGCCCCAGGGGATGCGCGCGCAGCGCGGCGAGGGCGGCCTCGGCGGACTCCTCGGCGACGGCCACGACCACCTTGCCCTCGTTCGCCGCGTACAGCGGATCGAGGCCCAGGAACTCGCAGGCGGCGCGCGCGGCCTCCTTCACCGGGATGGCGGCCTCTTCGATAGCCATCCCCACGCCAACCTCGGCCCACTCATCGAGCACCGTTGCCAGGCCGCCGCGTGTGGCGTCACGCAGGCAGCGCACCGCCCCGGCGGGCACAGCGTCCAGCAGTGCCGCGATCAAGCCGTGGAGCGGCGCGGTATCGCTCTCCAGCAGCGAGCCGAAGGTCAGCCCCTCGCGCTGTAGCATCACCGCCAGCCCATGATCGCCTACCGTGCCGTTGAGCAGCAGCGCGTCGCCCGGCTGAAGCCGCTCCGGGCCGAGCGCGCGCCCCGGCGGGATCACGCCCAGGCCGGCAGTGTTGATATACAGGCCATCGGCGGCCCCGCGCTCGACCACCTTCGTGTCGCCGGTGACGATGGCGACGCCGGCCTCTCGCGCCATCGCCGCCATCGCCGCGACGACGCGCTCCAGCGTCTCGCAGGGCAAGCCCTCTTCCAGGATGAAGCCCGCCGTGAGGTACAGCGGCTCCGCCCCGGCCACCGCCAGATCGTTCACCGTGCCGCAGACGGCCAACTCGCCGATGCTGCCGCCGGGGAAGAAGAGCGGTTGCACCACGTAGGAGTCGGTGGTCAGCGCGATTTGGCCCGCGCCGGGCAAGGGGAGGATGGCGGCGTCATGGCGCGTGTCCAGCAGGGGATTTGCAAAATGGCGCGCGAACAGGTCGCGGATCAGCTCGTGGCTCATCACGCCGCCGCTGCCGTGCGCGAGGAGGATACGGTCATCCACAGTCGTTATCACCCGGCGATAACGTCATACTGAACCCGGCGTTCCCGAGGCGAGCTTTTCCTTGAACGCTGTGTGTTCGGCGGAAGCCAAGCCGCGCTGACCTATCTCTAACAGCGCGGCCACATCCTCCGTCCACAAGGCCGCCGGCTTAAGCCATAATCCGGGAAACACAACGCTGCGCAGGATACCGGCGTCATCAGGTATCAGGGACGTGTAAACGCTCCGTTGCAGTCGGAACCAGTCAACGCGCTGTTCGTATACCTGTATCACCAGATATTCTTGTACCCCAGACCGCGCATAGACATTGCGCTTGCTGTGCAGATCATAAGCCGCGCTACTCGCGGCCACTTCCACCACCAACTCCGGCGGTCCGGCGATGTAATCTTCCGCCGTTATCCGCGAACGGCCCCCTAAGTGTTCGGGTAAACGCAACAGCGCGTCGGGCTGCACTTCATTTTGATAATCGATCTGAACGGTCACATTGTCGCCGCCTTGAACGTGGGGCGTGGCGGCGCAATAGGCGAATAGCCACCCGATGAGGTTGAAGTGCAACCGGCCATGGCGCTCAAAGTGTACCGGTGAGGGCATATAGACCACTCCTTCTATAAGTTCGGCTTTTTTGACTTCGGGATGTGCTTGGTAGCGTCGCTCGAATTCCGCGCGGGAGAGGTGATCGCCAGGCCGTAAGGGTGGTACGCCTGTTTTCTCCGCTACTTGCATTTCCATGATCGCCTGATCCATGTCAACTCCCTTCAAGGCGCGCGCGTTTCTCGCGCAAAAGTGCATTGCACCTTAACTATCTCTATAGTGCATCGTGGCATAAATAATTCCCCAGTTGAATATGCTCCAAGGGGAACGTCAGTTCCCCAGTTCGCCGCGTAGTCGCGGATCTGACGATCCGCTCTGAGCGGGGCTAACTGGGGAGGGACTTCCGCCGCGCTGTACTAGTGTAGATTTTTCGCGTGCGAAT
>SLSP01000526.1 GCA_007130345.1 Thermoflexales bacterium | reverse complement strand
TTCTACGGCGGGACTGCGCGGCATTTCCTCTACGCGATGGCGAGGTACTCGGACTCAGCAAAACACGGATTTTTCGGTTTTATCCGTGAGTCTCCTGAAAAAGTCCAAAAATCCGATTTTTCCACATGCGACCTACTACATATATGAAATTCGCACGCGAAAAATCTACATATAGTATCAAGTTCTAAAAAATCGGATTTTTTAGGGTTCTTTCAGTAGAGTCACGGATTTACACGGAAAAACATGGATTTTTGGTTTTATCCGTGAAATCTGTGTTTATCCGTGTCCCAAACAGGGTGACTTTTGCGGTGTTGCGGAAAAATTGTACTCAAATCGAGGATGCCCACGCGCTGAGTCAAAACCGTTGGCGCGATTATCGGGTTGTGTTAAACTGCAATGGCCCGCTATTTCCATCGCCGTTCGTCATTTGCCATTCACAAGCAGGGGTCGGTGAAAATCGTAGACTGGTTACTCGCTATCGTATTGAGTCCCCTGAAAAAAGTCCAAAAATCCGATTTTTCCACACGCGACCTACTATATATATGAAATTCGCACGCGAAAAATCTACATATAGTATCAAGGTTCTAAAAAATCGGATTTTTTAGGGTTCTTTCAGTAGAGTCATTGATTCTCCTAACCGTCTTGTGGTTACTCGGAGAAGCTCTGGATAACCGCAAGCATTGATCAGTTACTCTTAACCGAGTCCGTGCGTCAAGGAGACCTTATGCTAATCCTATTTATCGTGATCTTCGTGCTGGCGACGCTGGCACAGACGATTCACACCAGTTCTTACGCCGCGCGGCTGGCGGGCGTGCGCACCGGGCAACCGACGCTGGCGCAATCGCTGTATAACGTGTTGACGTTAGGCTCGCGGACTGCGGGGTTGGTCTTGGGGCCATTGCTCGCCAGTATTACCGATATTGCCGTGGCCGAGCAGAATACCGCGACGCTGCTCGTGGTGTACCGGGTGTTGCTGCTGGCGGCGACTATGGGGACTTTAGTCGCGGGGTTGTTGACGCCTACATTGAGCCGGGTGCTGGCGCGCGGGGTAGACTCTTACGGCAAGCGACACTCGATGCCGCGCGTGGTGGTTCACGCGGCTTCGGTGCAGGGACTCTGGAATATCCGCCACGAACTGACTCCCCCGCGCCTCCAGGTCATCCGCCAGTCGCGGCGCAGCCCTTTCCCGAAGTACTTTCTGCTGGCAAGTATCACCGCTACGGCGATCAGCACCGTGAGCAGCGCAGCCGCGATGTATGCCAGTGCCCTGGCCCCGCACGCGCCCCGCACCGCCGCGAGCCTCTCTCCGCTGCTCGCCGGCGGCGGGTTGCTGCTGACCATCTTCATCATCAATCCCATTGCGGCGCAGGTAGTGGATGGCGCGCTCCAGGGACGCCGCCCTCTCAAAGACGTGACCTATATCACCGTGTGGCAGGTAAGCGCGCAGTTGCTAGGCACGCTGGTGGCGCAGCTTCTGTTGCAACCCACCGCCTGGGTGATGGTTGTCATCACCCATTGGCTCGTGGCGTAAAATCAGGTTTGTTTGAGGGCCGGCAAGCGCACGATGAAGGTGCTCCCTTTGCCGGAGGTGCTTTCCGCGCCGACTTCGCCATTCATACAGGTGATCAGGGCCTTGACGATAGCCAGGCCCAGGCCCGTCCCCTGCTGCTCCATCTTGTCGCGGTTGATCTGCCGGAAGCGCTCGAAGAGCTTGTGGAGTTCGGCGGCGGGGACGCCCACGCCCTCATCCTGTACCGTGATCTCCAACCACTCCTCGCGCTTGCGCACCGTGACCACCACCTGCTTGCCCCGCCCGCGCGAGAACTTGATGGCGTTATCGATGAGGCGATCCAGAGCATCGCTGAGGAAGTATTCGTAGACGCGCACCGGTGGCAAGTCCGGATCCACCGCTACCACCAGCTCGAGGCCCTGCGCCCGCGCCTCGGCCTCGCGCAAGCGCACCGAGCGCTCAATGAAGGCCCCCAAATCCGTTTTAACCTTGCCGAGCATCTCGAATTCGCGTTCCAGTTGGCCGGTATCGAGGCGCACCACCAGCAGCAAGTCTTCCACCAGATGCGTCAGCCGGTCGGCACCCTTCTTGATGCCCGTGAGGAATTGCTGGAAGTCGTTGGGCGGCATATTAGACGCCTCATCCAGCGCGAGTTCGGTATAGCCGTACACGCTGGTCAGCGGCGTGCGCAATTCGTGGCTCAGGAGGGTGATGATCTGCTGCTTCAACTCCTCGAATTCCGTCTCGGTGGCCTCGCGGATGGCTTCTGCACGCCCCAGACGCGACGAAACCGCGATCACCAATTCCTGGGGATCGAAGGGCTTGGTGATGTAATCCTCCGCCCCCATCGCCTTGCCCTTGAGCCGATCTTCGCGCTCGGCCCGCGCGGTGAGGAAGATGAAGGGGATGGGCACCCACGCGGGGTTGGCGCGCACGGCCTCGAAGAAGCGGTATCCGTCCATGCGCGGCATCGAAATATCCGCCACGATGAGGTCGGGCATATAGCTCTCCATCACGGCCAGGGCGTCCAGCCCATCGGTCGCCGTTTTGACAGTGTAGCCCTCCACTTCCAGAATGTCGCGGATAGCCAACAACAATAAATCGTGATCCTCAACGATGAGTATATGTTTTTCTACCATTCGTTTACCCCCCTAAAATATGCTTGATATTGCTCCGCCCCAGGCGATAAAGGCATCCACACGGTAAACGTCGAACCGACGTTCACCTGACTCTCCACGGTCACTTTGCCCCCGTGCAGTTCGAGAATTTCTCGCGCGATGGCTAACCCTAATCCACTGCCCTGAATTTGCATCTCCCTCGGTTGACTGCCCCGGAAGAACCGCTCAAATACCTGCGCGATTTCATCTTGGGAGATGCCGATGCCGGTATCGGCGATCCGCACAACGGCCCACGCCCGCCCCTCAGATGTCTGCGGCCCGGTGGTGAGGCGGATGACGCCCCCTTCGGGCGTGTAATGGATGGCGTTTTCCACCAAATTATTGAGCACCTGCACAAACTTGCGGCTGTCGGCGCGGATGTCCAGCGACTCCGCCGGGGCCTGCCAAATGAGTTGTTGCGACTTGGCCTCCGCCAACACGCGATGACTTTTCACGACGGTGCTGACCAGCGCGTTAAGATCGGCCGGCTCAACCTCTAGCTCTAACCGCCCCCCTTCCATGCGGGAGATGTCCAGGATGTCCTGCACGAGCTTGCCCAATCGCTCGGACTCTTGATCCAGCGCCCGGATGTATTGCGTCAGACGCTTGGGCGGCGCGGTCTTGATCAGCGAGCAGTACAGCCGGATCGCCGTGATGGGCGTGCGCAATTCGTGCGAGACGTTGGAGACGAACTGCGATTTCATCCGATCCAGGGCGGTCAGGTAGGTGACGTCGTGGACGGCCACGACCACCGCCGGCCCCAGGGTGCCCTGTCCAGAGATAGGGGCCGCGCTCAGTTCCAGATCCATCCCCGTCAGCTCGATGACGGTATCTGGGTGCATGGCGGCCTTTCGCGCCAGATCGCGCACCGTCTGCCGCAAGCGCGCCACATCCGCCGAAGAGAGCGTCTGATCCAGCCACAGGCCGGCGACGCGGTTAGTCTGGACGATGCTGCCGTCGCCATCGGTGACGATGATGCCCTCAGAGGTGCTGCTGAGGATGGCCTCTAGCCAGGCGTTCCGCGCTTCAAGTTGGATGGTGCGCTCGCGCACGCGCCGCTCCAACTGCTCGGCGTAATGCAACTGCTGCTCGTAGAGATGGGCGTTCTGGATGGCGATGGCCGCGTGATCGGCGAAGGTCTGCAAACGTCGGGCGTCATGGGCGTTAAAGCATCCCGCGCGCGAACTGTTCACATTTAAGAAGCCCACCGTCTCTCCGGCCACGCGAATCGGCGCGGCGACGTAAGACCGCCGCCACGTCCGCGTCGGCGAGGAAATCCACGCGGGGTCTTGCGAAGTGTTGGGAATCACCACCGCTTCGCCGGTCTTCACCATCGTCACCAGGCTAGGATACTTCTCTAGCGGCACGGTTGTGGAACTAATCTCATCCACAAAATCGAACACCTCGTAGCCGCGCCAGCGCACGACGCGGGCCATGCCTTCCTCTATCATCATGATATTGAAAGTATCGCCTTCGACAACTCTGGCGACTTGATCCAGGATATGATCGAGCACGCGCTCGAAATCCAGGGCGCTGCTCACCACCGCCGCCGCCTCTTCCAGCGCCTCCGATAGCTCGCGTTGGGCGCGCTCGGCCTCAAAAAGCCGGGCGTTCTCGATGGCGAGCGCCGCCTGCTGCGCGAACGCCTGTACCAGGCGCGTGTCTTGCGCGTCGTAGGAATGTGGCACATCGCTGTCGATGGTCAGCGCGCCGATGACGCGATCCCGCACCCAGAGGGGCACGCCGATGTTGGAGCGGATGTGCGCGCCCTCCTCAAACTGTACCCACTCGCCCTTCGCCTGGGCCGTGTCGGCGATCACCACGATCTCGCCCTGGGCCAGCCGCTGGTTATAGGGAAAATCCGCCAGGGGCATCTCGCGGCCCACCGTCTCCGGCGCGAGGTTGCGCGCGGCGATAATGCGCATCACATCGTCTTCTAGCAGGAGGATGGTGCCGCTGGCGTAAGGGAAAAGGCTCTCTAGCTGCTCCATAATCGCTTCCAACACCTGCTGGAAATCGAGGTTGTTGACCAGCAAGGCGGTATCCCGCAAGCGCTCGGCCAGTTCGCGCTGCCGCTGCTCGGCGCGGAAGAGGCGACTGTGCTCAATGGCAATCGCCAGCGCGTCGGCGATCTGCTGCAAGATGGGGATTTGCGCCGGATGGAAGGTGCGCGGCACCTCGGCCCCCAGGCTAAGGACGCCGATGCTCTCTCCGCCGGCCCGCAGTCCCAGGCTGACGCGGGAGCGCACGCCGTGCATGTAGCAGATGCCCTCAGAGACCGCGTCCAGGTCATCTTCGATAAGGTAGGCGCAGTCGTGCAGGACGGCCTGATACGCGGGGATAGCGGTTATGGGGATACAGCGCCCATCCTCCAAAGTCGCGCTGGGGGAGTCCAACATCGTGACGGACAGCCGTTCTCCGCTCGCGGTGAGCAAGGCGAGGCAGATATGTTGGCAGCCGGTCAACTCGCGCGTGCCCCGCGCCAGCACAGGGAAGGCCGCTTTAACGTCCAGGGTGTTGAGCGCGCGCACGATGTGGCTCACTTGCTCCTGCTCCCACGCGCGCTGCTTCACCTCCTGGACATAGCGCGCGTTGGTGATGGCTACGGCTACTGTCGTCGCGGTGGATTCCACCAGGCGCAGGTGGCCTTCATTAAAGAAGCCCCGCGCCGCGCTGGAGACGGAGAGCGCGCCGACAGCCTCTTCGCCGTAGATCAAGGGCACGCAGACCACAGAGCGCACCTTGTCATCCAACCCGGCGACGGGCAACCAGCGCGGATCCCGCGTGACATCATCCAGCAACACCGATTGCCGATGCGCGTGAACCCATCCGGCCAGCCCGTCCCCCTCATGCAAATCCAGCCGCTCCGCCAGCGATTCCACGCGCTCGGCGGTGTAGCCCGAAACCGCCATCAACTTGAGGCCATTGCTGCCGGGAACGCCGACGATTAAGCTGCCCCACAGGGTGTTCAGCACGCTACAGATTTCGTCCAGAGCGCGCTGCGCCACCGCTTGAATGTCCAACGTCTCTGAGAGATAGCGGCTCAGGCGATAGAGCAATTCCAGCCGGGCCTTCTCCTGCTCCAACGAGGTAACGAGGTGCGCGTTTTGGATGGCTGCCGCGATCTGGTTGGCGATGGTCGCCAGCAACGCTGTATCTTGCTCCCCAAAAGGTGGGCGATCGATGTGTTGCGCGGCTAACAGGACGCCGAGCGCGCGCTCGTGGTAGATCAGCGGCACGACAGTGACCGCGCCGACGCGCGCCTCGACGCGCAGCGCGTGCTCTCGCTCGCCCTCGCGGGGATCCGGTTGAACGGATTGCACGGCAAGCGGCTCATTCGCGGCCATCACCCAACGCGCCAGATCGCCCCACAGCGCCAGGAAAGCCTCCGCTTCGTGGGTGATGGTGCAGCGGGGACTGTGCGCCAGAGCCGTCACGCGCTCTCCGCCGGCCTCCAAAGTCGCCAGGCTCACGCAATCCGCAGCCAGCGCCGCGCCGACGCTCTCCACGCCCAGGCGCATCACCTGCTCCAGCCCATCGACGTGAATCAGCGAGCGCGCCAGGCGATACAGCGTCTCGGTTTGGTGGTGAGAATGGCGTTCAAATTCGCGGGGGCGGAGAGCCTTCTCCACCGGGGAAGGCTGCGAAGTCCGGTTATGGGTCGTGTCAGCTAAATCGTTCATCGGTACACAGGCGCGCCTTTTGATGTGGGTTTCATCCGCGTGAGGGGTCAAGCCAAAATTCTCGCCCTCGGTTACATAGTGTGACGTGAATTTAGTGTAGCATAGTCACGCCAAGAATCAATACACAGGGCGTTAAAGTTTGGTAACACTTCAGTTTTGTAAAGACTACAAAAGTTTCATGCTGAAGCGTGCTTTGGCAACCTCCGGTGCCTCGCGTATAATAGAACCCGTGCGTAACCGTTCAGGTGAGGGCCGGCCACGAATACACGCATAACTGACTCTACTGAAAGCACCCTAAAAAATCCGATTTTTTAGAAACTTGATACGAGATGTAGATTTTCCGCGTGCGAATTTCATATATTTAGTAGGTCGCGTGTGGAAAAATCGGATTTTTGG
>SLSP01000399.1 GCA_007130345.1 Thermoflexales bacterium | reverse complement strand
TGGAAAAAAGTCCAAAAATCCGATTTTTTCACACGCGACCTACTACCTATATGAAATTCGCGCGCGAAAAATCGGATTCTTTAGGATGCTTTCAGTAGCGTCTCAGATTATCCCCAGAACGGTTCAGATTCAGTACGAAGTCCTCAGTTCGCCTCAGACCCCCACAGCTATCTTACAGATCGCTTCAGAGCAAAGTCTGTATGCTTGTAGATAGCGCGCACTTAACAGCCCCCATAGTTTAGCCGGACGTCTTCGAAGCCAGGTGGAAAGCACCTGGGGAGCTCCACGTCTCGCTCGCTTGCAAAAGGAGACGTTCAGATGTCCGGGAAGCTCTTTCAATTCGTTGCTCTTATCGTTTCAACAACGCTGGTTCTGGCGGCAGTGCCGCCGCGCGTCACGAGTGCTGTCCCCTTATTGCCAGAGGCCAAGACTTCAGACGGTTGCACCTCTGGAAATGGCGGATGTCCACCTTCGGCTTAGATAACGACAGACTTTCTCAGAAGATCAACAGGTAACGCGGGGGAAAATCCTTTATGCTGGTGGATATATCGTGAGGAAGAAGGGAGCGAGTATGTTACAGAACAACTCAGGGATTCCACTTTATCAGCAACTGTCCGAAACCCTGGAAGAACAGATCCGCGCGGGCAGCTATCCACCGGGCGCGCAGTTGCCTTCAGAACGCAAGCTCGCCGCGAGCTATGGCATCAGCCGGCTCACCGTGCGCCGCGCCATTCAGATACTCAAACAAGCGGGATTTGTAGTCGTCCAGCACGGGCGGGGCATTTTTGTCTCGCGGGATTTGAAATCCCCTATGTCGAGGATTCCCCTGGCCGAGCGCGGCTTCCCGCTGGACCAGGCCACATCCTGCGAGGTGCTGGATACCTGCGTCACCCAAACCGACCCGGGGTTAGCCCGGCAATTGCGCCTCAATCCCTATGATAAGATCATCCGCATCCGCAGAATTCGCGCGGTCAATGACCAACCGGTCGCCCTGGACATCCTCAACCTCCCCTACCCGCGCTGCCGCGCCATCCTCTCGTGCGACATAATAGCCACGCAATCCTTGCACGAACTGCTGACAGAGCACCTGGGCATAGACGTTCGCTATCTCAGACAGACGTTACACGCGACGCTGGCCTCGGACTTCGAGCGGGAAATCCTGGCCCTGGCGCCACCAGCACCGGTTGCCAGATTCGATTGCACCCTGTACGATGTCGCGAGTTGCGCCATCGGACACGTCATCATAGTTTATTCCACTGAGCAGTGTATGTTGACCTTCACCGAGACGGTCAACTGACACCTCCTCGCGCGTAAGGGCGGCACGCCGGCTAGGCTGAAAACTCCACGCACAGTCCGGCCCCGCCCTTACGTGCTGATTTCCTCCCGCCACCGCGCTATCTCCCGCGCGATGCGCCGACGACGCGCCGCGATAGAAATCGCCACGCCCACCGGCACCCCGCAGAAAATCACATACGCGAGGATCACATAGATCGGCATACACACCTCCCCCGTTAGATTTGGCCTCGGCTCACCCGCTATCTCGCCTGCGGCTACACCACATCCGCGACCGCTGCCACCAGCGCGCCATCCACGATCAGCGCCCGCGCTTGCTCGATCAGCGGCGCGAGAGGCGCGTCGTGCTCCAGGAAGGGTACGTGCTCGCGCAGCAACCGGTAAGCCGCGCCCGTCCCCACGCCGAGCCGCGCCGCCCGGCCGAGTTGATCGCGGCGCAAGTCCACGCCCTGAGCCGCCAGCAGCCACTCGATGGCGATGATGGTCTCCACGTTCTCCAGCACCTGCCGGGCGTGATGCGCCGCGATAGCCGCCATGCTCACATGATCCTCCGTGTTGGCAGACGTGGGGATCGTGTCGGCTGTGGCGGGATGGGCCAGCACCTTGTTCTGCGAAGCCACCGCCGCCGCCGTGTACTGCGCGATCATCCAGCCGCTTTCCAGGCCGCCATAGCGCGTGAGGAACGCGGGCAAGCCGTTGTTGAGCGACTCATCGACCAGGCGGGCCGCGCGCCGCTCGCTCATATTGCCCAAGTCGGTCAGGCCGAGCTTGAGGTAATCCAGCGCCAGGCCCACCGGTTCCGCGTGGAAATTCCCGGCAGAAACCACATCGGGATGCCCATCCGCATCAAAGAAGATGAGCGGGTTATCGGTGACGGCGTTCAGCTCGATTTCCAACGACCAGCGGGCATAGGACACTGTATCGCTCACCGCGCCATGCACCTGGGGAATGCAGCGCAAGCTATAGGCATCCTGAATGTCGCGGGGATCGAAGGGGCGGACGAAGGTGCTGCCATCCAGCAGACGGCGGACATAGGCCGCGACGTCGATCTGGCGGGGATGGGGCCGCACCTGATGCACGCGGGGATCGAAGGCGGCGGGCGTGCCGCGCAGCGCTTCCAGCGAGAGTGTGCCCGCGATGTCGGCAGCGCGGATCAAGTTCTCGGCGCGCAGCGTCACCAACGCGCCCAACGCGGTGATGACGGCAGTACCGTTGATGAGGGCCAGCCCCTCCTTCGCGCCGAGCGTCACCGGTTCGATGCCGGCGCGCCGCAAAGCCTCCGCGCCGGGCAACCGCTCGCCCTGGTACACCGCCTCGCCCGCGCCGATGAGGACGCAAGCCATGTGCGCCAGCGGGGCCAAATCGCCACTCGCGCCGAGCGAACCGTAGGCCGGAATCACGGGGATCACCCCGCGATTGAGCAGCGCGAGCAGCGTCTCCACGACCTGCGGGCGGATGCCGGAATAGCCCATCGCCAGCGTGTTGGCGCGCACGGCCAACGCGGCGCGTGCAGTCATCTCATCCAGCGGCGGGCCGACCCCGGCGGCGTGGCTCAAGACCAGATTGCGTTGCAGCGCGGCCACCTCGTGCTGCGGGATAATGCGTCCCTTGAACGCGCCGAAGCCGGTGGTGATGCCATAGGCAATCGCGCCCTCGGCCAGCAACGTCTGCACGCCCTGCCACGAGCGCGCCATCGCCTCGACCGCGTGCGGCGCGAGTTCCGCCGGCGCGCCCGCCGCGATAGCAGCGACATCTTCCATTGTCAAGTGTTCTCC
This sequence comes from Thermoflexales bacterium, assembly GCA_007130345.1. Taxonomy (GTDB): domain Bacteria; phylum Chloroflexota; class Anaerolineae; order B4-G1; family SLSP01; genus SLSP01. The sequence goes on along the minus strand of SLSP01000399.1, from coordinate 3,691 downwards.
GGTGATGCTTATGGGTTCCATTGAGAGCCTCCGAGAAGCTATCGCCAAGCCCCTTACCTTCGCGCCAGATACCACCCCGTCGTGCGGTTCGTATCCACCAGATAGGTCTGCGCCACGCGCTGCAAATCCTCGGCGGTGACGGCGGCCAGGTGATCCAGGTACGCCGCGAACCAGGTGTAATCGGCGAAGATCTCGCTGAAGCCGAGCCAGAACGCCTGGTGCGTGATGCTTTCGCTGGAGTAGGCGAAGAGCGCGCGAGCCTGGCGCTGCGCCTTGTCCAGTTCCGCCTGCGTGACCGGGGACTCACGCAAGCGCGCGATCTCCGCCAGCAGCGCGGCCTCCACCTCGGCCAACTCGCGCTCCGGGCGAACGGTCGCCATCAGGTGATACAGGCCGGGATCGGCGGTGGGGTGGACGCTGGCGTGAATATCGACGGCCAGTTCCTCTTCCACCAGGGCGCGATAGAGGCGGCTGGTGTGGTTGGTCAGCCCGCCACGTCCCACCAAAAAGCCTGATCCGCCGGAAAGGACGGCGTTGAGCACGGTCAGCGCGTGAAAGTCTTCGTGGCGCGCTGCGGGAACGTGGTAGGCGATGTGAAGATAGTCGGTCTGAGCGCGGCCCTCCACGACCACGCGGCGCTCCCCGCGCTGCGGCGGTTCCACGGCGGTGACGGGGGGCGGCTCCGGCCCGGCCTCGACGCGCGAGAAGTAGCGGTCGGTGATGCGCTCAATCTCGCCGGCGTTGAAGTCGCCCACGATGGCGACCAGGGCGTTGTTGGGCGTGTAGTAGGTCTGATAATGGCGATACAGGTCATCGCGCGTCAGCGTCTGCAAATCGCAGAGATGGCCCAGGGTCTCGTGGCCGTAGGGATGGACGCGGTACGCCGCCGCCGAAACCTCTTTGCCCAACAGATAATGCGGCGAGTTCTCGTTGCCCTGAAGCTCGCTGATGATGACGCTGCGCTCCGATTCCACCTCGGCGGGGTCGAAGATAGCGTGGCGCATCCGGTCGGATTCGATGTCCATCGCCAGCGAGATGCGACGGGCGGGCAACGTCTCGTAGTAGGTGGTGAAGTCGTACCAGGTCATCCCGTTGAACGCGCCCCCCTCGCGGGAGACGGCCTGGTCGATAGCGCCTTCGGGCCAGCGCTCCGTGCCCTTGAAGAGCATGTGCTCCACCCAGTGCGCCGCGCCGGTGATGCCCTGGCGCTCGTGGCGGCTGCCCACCCGATACCAGACCCACAAACTGGCGACGGGCGCGGTGTGAGTTTCGCGGATTAACACTTTGAGTCCGTTGTCTAACGTGGTGCGTAACAGGTTCATTCGGTATCTCCAGAAGGGATAACAGCTTCAGCTTGTTGCAGCGCCAGTCCCAGCGCCTCTTCAAGCGTGGGAAGTCCAGCTTGCGCGCCCCGTTGGCGCAATTTGAGCGCGGCCACCGCCGTTCCCAGACGCGCCGCGCGGGTCAGCGGCAACTCTAACAACGAGCCTGTGACCAACCCGGCGGTAAAGGCATCGCCCGCGCCGGTGGTATCTTCGATATCGGGCATCGGATAGGCCGGGATGTGGACGATCTGCTTGCGCCGCCCCACCAGCACGCCCCGTTCCCCGCGCGTGAGCACGAGGGGGCCGTAGCCCCACTCCATCAGGCGCTCCATCGCCCGCTCCGGGTCGTTCAGCCCGGTGAGGCCCGCCGCTTCAACCCGGTTGACGATGAGCAAATCGACCTGGCGCGCGATCTGGCGGACGGTGCTCGGGCCTTCGGGCCAGTACACGTCGCCGGGAGCGTAGGAGATGAAGAGGCCGTGGCGGCGCGCTACGGTGATGGCGGCCATCGCCACATCCTTGAACGCCGGCGCGATGTGCAACGCTTGCGCCGCGCGGATGGCCTCGTGGTTCAGCTCGCCCGGCGTCTCCACGGTCGTGGTTCCCGGCAGCCCGTAAATGATGCGCTCGCCGTGCGGCGTCACCGCGATAAAGCAACTGTGGGTGGCTTGCCCCGCGCGGACGAGCAGCTTCCCCACGTCCACGCCGGCCTCGGCGAGGGTCTGGCGCATCCACACGCCCGCCTCGTCATCGCCGGTAGCGCCGAGCAACGTGACGCGGTTGCCTAGCCGGGCCAGTCCCACAGCGACGTTGGCCCCCACGCCTCCCGGTTGGCGCTCGATGGCGGTGGCGACCACGTTGCCATCCACGCGGGGGAAGTAGGGGACCCGCGCCAGCATATCCAGCGCGGGGCCTCCTAGCACAACAATAGCAGGTGAGTTCGGCATTATCGAGAGGGGTCTATGATTCTACGCCCTCGCCGTTATAGCCGCGTCCCATCGCCAGATACTTGAAGCCGATGGCGCGGACTTGCGCGGGATCGTAGATATTGCGGCCATCAACCAGCACCGCCTCCGCCATTAAGTCGCGGACGCGCTGCAAGTCCAGGTTCTTGAATTCGTTCCACTCGGTCACGAGAATCAGAGCATCGGCATTTTGCGCCACGTCATAAGCGTTCTTCATCATCGTGACTTCGGGCAAGCTGTCGCGGGCGACGTCCATCGCCACAGGGTCATACGCGCGCACGCTGGCCCCCTCGCGGAGCAGGCTCCGAGCGATGTCGATAGAGGGCGCGTCGCGCATATCGTCGGTATTCGGCTTGAAGGCCAGGCCCAACAGGCCGATCTTCTTCCCCTGGAGCGTGCCGCCGAGCAGTTCCTTCACCTTGCGGATGGGGGCCTTGCGCTGGTCGGCGTTGATGTCCATCACCGCGTGGAGCAGATGCGGATGGCGGCCTTCGGTTTCGGCCATAAAGGCCAGCGCCTTCACATCTTTGGGGAAGCAGGAGCCGCCCCACCCTAGCCCGGCGTTGAGGAAATGCGGGCCAATACGCCGATCCAGCCCCATCCCGTAAGCCACTTCTGACACATCCGCACCGAGGGCCTCGCAGATATTGGAGATTTCATTGATAAAGGAAATCTTGGTTGCCAGGAAGGCATTGGAAGCGTACTTGATCATCTCCGCCGTGCGCAGGTCGGTGATCATGATGGTGCTGCGGAGCGGCAGGTGCAGTTGTGCGACCTTCTCGGCGGCATCCGGGTCGGTGGAGCCGAGCACGTTGCGGTCGGGATTCATAAAGTCGCTGATGGCCGCGCCTTCGCGCAGGAACTCCGGGCACGAGACCACAGAGAAATCGGGGGCGTCGGGCCGACGATTGCGGATAATGTCAGCCACCCAGTCGCCGGTTCCTACCGGCACGGTGGATTTGTTGACGATGATCATCGAGTGATCCATCGCATCGGCGATAGATTCGGCGGCCATGCGCACGTAGCGCAAATCGGCCTGCCCATCGACGTCGGAGGGCGTCCCCACGGCGATGAAGACAAATTCGGCGGTTTTAAGCGCGTCGGCATACGAGGTGGTGAACTCCAGCCGCCCGGCCTTTACATTACGTTCGACCAATTCTTCCAGCCCCGGTTCGTAGATGGGCAGGATGCCCTGCTTGAGATTCTCCACGCGCTTTTTGTCAATGTCCAGGCAGACAACGTGATTGCCCAAATCCGCAAAACAGGCGCCACTGACCAGACCGACGTATCCGACGCCAACTACTGTGATGTTTTTCATACCTAAATTCTCCTTGTGATTTAGCTAGATAATGGCTCCCCTGAACTCGTTTTTTTGCCACCAGACGACAGAAAGCACGGAAT
>SLSP01000409.1 GCA_007130345.1 Thermoflexales bacterium | reverse complement strand
GGCGCAGTACGCGATTGCGGGGCCGGAATTGGGCATCACCCTGATCTACGCGACGATGTACGGCAACACCGAGAGCATGGTCGAGGCGGTGGCCTCTGGCGTGGCGCGAGCGGGCCTCCCGCTGGACATCTACGATGTGCGTCACAAGCACATCAGCTATATCCTGCCCTCCATCTACACGCAATACGGCGTTTTGGTGGGGGCGCCAACTTACGAGGGCAAGCTCTTCCCGCCGATGGCGCACGCCCTAGACGTGCTGGAACGCAAGCGCATCCAGCACCGCAAGCTGTCCTACTTTGGTAGCTACGGTTGGGGCGGCGGCGCGCGGCGCGAAGTCGCGGAATGGGCCGAGAAGCTGGATTGGGAATTGTGGGAGTCGTGGGAATTCAAGGGCGGGCCGTCCTTGGGCCAACTCGCAGAAGGCGAGGCGTTCGGTTATCGGTTCGCCTCGACGCTGAAGGCGATGCGGGTGGACATCTGAAGCGGTTTCGGGGGTTTCTCTCAGTGATGGGTTTCAGGGAGCTGATGTTTGGATAAACGATCTTCGGGCGTCGTACCTTCGGCGCTCTATAACGAGCAGTACTTTTTGCACGTCTGTGAAGGGTATCAGGAATTCCTTTCCAGCGAGGGGGAATATCTCTCGCTGCGGCTGACCGAGGCACTGGCGGTGGCCGGTATCGCCGAGGGGATGCGCGTGCTGGATGTGGGCTGCGGGCGCGGCGAGATTCTGCGGAACACGGCGGAACTGGGCGCGCGCGTGGTGGGCATCGATTACGCGGCGGCGGCGGTGCAGCTTTCGCGGCAGGTGGCGGCGCACGCGGCAGAAAGCGGCCAGGCCATCGGCGTCTATCAGGCATCCGCGCTCTATCTGCCCTTCACCACCGCGAGCTTCAACCGCGTGCTGATGCTGGACATCGTCGAGCACCTCTATCCGGCAGAGTTGGCGGTGGCCCTGGCCGAAGCGCGGCGCGTGCTGCAACCGGGTGGGCGCATCATCATCCACACCGCGCCCAACGTCTGGTATGACCGGTACGCTTATCCGCTGGTGCGCCGGGTGCGCACGCTGATGGGAGAAGGCGATCTCTACCCGGAAGACCCCAGGGCCATCATCCCCGAAAATATGCACGTCCACGTCAACGAGCAGTCGATGATGAGTCTCAGGCGGACACTGCGCCAGGCGGGATTCCGGCAGGTCAAGGCGTGGTTGAGCACGCCCCCGCAGCAGCGCCAGGAAAATGGTGCCTTTCGAGCGGCGCGGTGGTTCCTGTTCACCGTGCCGCCGGTAAGCTGGTTTTTTGAGCGCGAGGTGTTTGCAGTAGGCGAGAAATGAAAGATCGCAGAACCATCGATGAACTGACGCTGGACGAGCTAGAAGAAATTGTGCGCGTGCGGCGGCGCGAGGAGCGGATCAGGCGGATGCGCGAGCAGCCAGGCGAATTGGATCCGCTCAAGACGCCGGCACCCATGCTGGTGGCGGCGCGGAGCACGAGCGCGGCCCCCGCGCGCACCGGATCGCGGTACAGCGCGGTCATCGAATCCCCAGAACGTCGTCGCCGGGGCATTCGATGGGATTGGGTGTGGGATAAGTTCCTGCTCATCTTAGAGGTCATCGCGTTTTTGGGATTTGTGGCCGTGATTGTGCAACTTGGGCTGACAATGAGCGCGATCAACGAGGAGAGCCGGGGGCAACACGTCGCGCCGACGCCCACGCCCACGCCAGTCATTGGTGTGGTGGTGCTGCCCGGCGGCCACACGCCTCCCGACGCTCAAGGCCACTCGCAACCGGCCCCCATCCCCGAACACTTGCAGAGCTTGGTGGCGCAGATCACGCCATTGCCGGTGCCCACGCCAGGGCCAGAACACGCGCAACGGGTCATCATTCCAACCATCGGGGTGGACGCGCCGGTGGTGGCGGGCGACGATCCGGAGGCACTCAAGAAGGGAGCCGGGCATCACATCGGCAGCGCGAACCCGGGCGAGCGCGGCAACTGCGTCATCTCGGCGCACAACGACATCTACGGCGAGATTTTCCGGCGGCTCCCGGAGATGAATATCGGGGATGAAATTCTAGTCCAGACGGAACGGCAGACGTTCCGGTATGTGGTGGAACAGACGCGCATCGTGGACCCCTACGAGGTCAGCGTGATGGCACCCACCAGCACGCCGGTGTTGACGTTGATCTCGTGCTATCCCTATGGGCTTAACACGCATCGCATCGTGGTCATCGCGTCGTTGCAGACTCGGTAACGGCGCGCGGGTACTGCCCGATGCCCCACCCTAACAAAACATCGGCGAGGATCATCAGCCAGAGGTTCTGCGTCTGAATGTAGAGAATGACGCTGAAGACGGCCAGCCCGGCCCGCATCAGCAAATTGCTGCTCCGGCAAGGATCGCGCAAATCGGCCCAGCGTTCCGGGTTGATGGCCGCTTCCAGAATGACGGGCAGCAATCCCCCCCACGCCCCCCACTGAATGCCCCACAACAACACGAAGGGTTCCCGGTAGAAGGCCCAATGCACTTGATGATAGATCGCCTCGCGGAGGGCCACCGCGCCATCACGGTGGCGTGCCGAGGTCGCTGGCGCGTAACCGCGCGTTATCGCGTGAGCGGACTTCAAGATGATGTAGGTGCCCATCCCCAGGGCGAAAACCCATCCCAAGTCGCGCACCCAATCCGCCCAGTTGACGGTGACGGCAGCCGAGGACTCGAACCAGTGGAAGGGCTGCAAGCCTAAGCCCCGCGTGGTGAGCGCGCCGCGCCAGAGGAGCGCGACCGCCGGTATCCCCACCGCGTAGAGCAGGCGCAGCGCGTGATACAGGCCCGGCGGAATGAAGGATTCGAGAGTGGCGGCATCCTCGGCGGCAGGTTCGTCAAGGACCCAGCGGACAACGCCCACAATGAGGGCGATTCCCAGGGAACCGGCCAGCCACCACCAGCGCTCGGTCAACGGACTTTCGAGGTGCATCAAGCGAGCTGCGCCTCCGCCACGTCCACCGGGATGGTGACAGTGATCTTGGTGCCCTGACCGGGCGTGGACTGGATCACCGTCTTGCCCTTCACCAGAACCGCGCGCTCGTGGAGATTGCGCATGCCCAAACTGCCCCGCGTGTCGTAGCTCGCCTCTACTTTGGCGATATCGAACCCCTTGCCGTCGTCCTCAATCTCGATAAGGACTTTCATGCCCCGTTGATAAATGCGAATCCACAGGTTCTCTGCTCCCGCGTGCTTGCGGGCGTTGGTGAGGGCCTCTTCGACGATGTAGAAGATAGAGCCTTGCGCCTCCTTGCTGAGCAGATCGGCGGCTTCGCGGTCGGCCTCCAGGTGGATGGGGATGGGTTGGGTCTCTGAGAGCTTCTGGAGCAGTTGCTCCAGCGCCGGGACAAGCCCCTGTGTCTCCAGAATAAGCGGGCGCAAGGTGAACAACATCTGGCGGATTTCCTTCGTGGTCGTGCGGGCCAGGTTCTCAAGCTGGTGCAACTCCTCGATGGACTGTTTGGGATCGCGCTCCACCAACATGCGGATATAGTTCAGGCGCATCGCAATGGCCGCGATGGTCTGCGTGGGGCCATCGTGAAGGTCACGCGCCAATTTTTTGCGCGCGTCTTCCTCAACCGTGACCAGGCGATCTTTCTCTTCCATCAGATTTTGGTAGAGGTTGGCGTTTTGCAGCGCCATCACAGCCTGATTGCTGATGGCGACCAGGAGGTCTTGAAAATCCGATTCGTAGGTATGCGGTTCGGGACTCGCCAGGACGAGCAGGCCATAGCTCTCAAAGCCCGCGCGCAGCGGCACCACAATCGCCTGCTTGCACATCTGAAACGCCATGATGCTCTGCAATTCCGGGTCGGACGCGGGCTTGTTTAAGACGACTGGCAGGGTTTTCTCGATAGCCTCCGCCAGAACACCGTGCTGCGCGGGGAGCCGCACGCGCTCATCTCGATGGGAGATGCCTCTGGATTTAGCCACGTAGAGCGTCTCATCCATCCCAAAGAGCAACACCAGCCCCACCTGGGTGATGTCCTGCTTATCCCCGAAGAACTCCTTGAGACCGGCGTTGCTCACATCCAGGGCGGCTTCGAGCACGCGCTCGTAGTTCAGAGTGGCGCTGAGGGTGCTGGCGAGTTCAAATATCAACCGGACTCGTTGATGGGCCGAGTTCAGAGCGACTTCCGCCTCCTGTTCTTTCTCTTCGCGCTCATCAAGTAGCGACTGCTTGATGCGGTTGCTGGTGCGGCTCACGGCGAATCCAGCCAGCAGCAAGATAATCCCGTTGGTGAGATACGGGATAATTTGAAGCAGAAGCAAGCCGATGGGTACATTGAAGGATAACCCGGCCTGTTGCCAGGCGATGAGCCAGTAGATCAGCACCGTACAGACGATCATAATCGCGCAAGATATCCACTGAAAGCTCATCGCGGCGGTGGTGATGGGCACTAGCGCGACGAAGAGCAGCGGACTTTCAGTGCCGCCTGAGCCAGCAATGAACCCCAGGGTCAAGCCGATGTCCTGGAGGAGCATATAAGTGCGGATCGGATAGCTGAGGGATTTTTGCAACAGGGCAATGAGGGCCATCATATTCGCAATCCCCCCCAAAATGAGCAGGAGTATAACCACGCGAGGGAATTCCGCGTTCTTGGCAATGGTATCAATACCGATAATGCCGGTGACGGCAATTAAATAAAACCAGCGCAAGTTGATAAATAACGATTCGATTTTGAATTCAGATTCAGTCATGCTCGCTCCCAACCTTAAAAATCTTTGCGTCCTTGCATCTTCGCGTTAAAAATAGGACTTTTTTCAGGAGAGTCAGAGAGTGTACTCAGGCCCATTTCCACAACATTATACTGCTCACCCCTGGAAAGCGCAATCTTTGATTGACAACCCATCGGGCGCAATGTGATGCGCGCCATCGGGAACGCCTCTCAAATGGAAAAGCGAATATGCACAATATCGCCATCCTGCACGATGTACTCTTTGCCCTCCAACTGCACCTGGCCGACCTTGCGCGCAGCAGCCATATCACCGCCGCGCGCGATGAGCACATCAAACGGGATGACTTCCGCGCGGATGAAACCCCGCGCCAGGTCAGTATGGACGGTAGCGGCGGCGTCCAGGGCGGTGCCGCCCACGGGCAGATTCCACGCGCGCACCTCGTCTTTGCCTACGGTGAAGAAGGTGTGCAAGTTCACCAGATCGTAGGACGCCCGGATCACGCGCTCGCGGGCCAGGGTCTCAATGCCGAATTCTTCTTTGAAGAGGTCGGCCTCTTCGGGATCCAGTTGGCTGATTTCCATTTCCAGCCGGCCCTTGAGAGCGATAACGGCGGAATTCTCGTGCGGATAGTCGATCAGCGTGGCAGGATCGACGTCATCGTCGCCGATGTTGACCAGCACCAGGACGGGCTTCAGCGTGAGCAGCCCGTACCCGCTGAGATGCGCGCATTGTTCGCGGGAGAGGCCCAGGTTGCGCAGCGGCGTACCGTCTCCCAGGGCTTGCTGTAGCTCCTGGAAGAGCGCCGCGTCTTTTTCCAGGACGCGGCGTTCGTCGGCGCGCGCGCCTTTTTGCAGGCGTTCGGCGACGCGGGCCAGCCGGTTCTCCACCGTGACCATATCCGCTAGCAGGAACTCGGTATCCAGGGCGTCTACATCGCGTTGGGGATTGACGGAGTCCAGCGGGTGCGGCACGGTCGCGCTCTCGAAGGCGCGCACGACGTGGACAAAGGCGTCCATCGGCGTGATTTTGTTGCGCAGTTGCCCGCTCAGGCCGGTCTTGCCCAGGTCTTTGTCCAGCCCGGCGATGTCGGTGTAGGTGACTTTGGCATAGGTGGTCTTGCGTGGCTGATAGATGGCGCTGAGGGCGTCCACGCGCGCGTCGGGCACGTCCACGACCAGGCTGAACACTTCCAGTTTTCCCGTCGATGCGACGGAGGTGGGGCGATGCGCCCCGGTCAGCGCGTTAAAGACCGTGGTCTTCCCGCTGGTCGGTAATCCGATGATGCCGAGTTCCATAACGTGAGGCTCCTAATGTAAATAACGAATTGCAAATGGCAAATGTAAAGCAAACTAAAGTTTGAACCTGCGTCAGATTATGGTTACAGGGCCGCGCACAGCTTCTCAAACCGCGCCACGTCCTCTACGATGAGGCCCAAACTGGCCCGCCAGAATTCGACGTCGCGGGTGTCAATGCCGAAGCGGGCGGTGAGCGTGGCGGCATCGGCCATGCCGGTGGCCGCGAGCAGGTCGTCGTAGCGGGCGAGGAAGTCTTCGGGCGCGTCGCGGTAGTGCGCGTACAGGCCCAGGCTGAAGAGCAGGCCGAACATATAGGGGAAATTGTAGAAGGTAGCGGAGTAGTAGTGCGGTTTGACGGCCCACATATACGGATGCAGCAAGTCGCTGTCCAGCCCGTCGCCATAGGTGGCGCGCTGGCTTTCGGTCATGATGGCGCATAACTCCTCGGCGGTGAGTTCGCGCGCGTCGCGGCGGGCGAAAAGCTCCTGCTCGAAGAGATAGCGGCTGGTAATATCGACGATGACCTGGGTGCCGTCTTGCAACGACGCATCGATAATCGCCAATTGCTCGATGGGGGGCGCGGTTTTGAGCGCGGCGTCGCGGATGATAACCTCGCAGAAGTTGCTGGCGGTCTCGGCCAGCGTCATCGGCGTCTGGCGCTGGATGTAGGTGCAGCCCGCGCGGGTCAGGTTATGGTAAGCGTGTCCCAATTCGTGAGCCAGGGTTCCCAGGCCCGCGTAGGCCGGCTGGAAATTCGCCAGGATGCGCGATTCGTCGGCGCG
>SLSP01000007.1 GCA_007130345.1 Thermoflexales bacterium | reverse complement strand
TGGGCTGCACTCATGATTTGGCACCCGCAACTTGCGATTTAGACGCTATGCCCTTGCGTCTGGTATATTTGGATGCTTTCTATATTGACAAGCTACCTATCACGAATCAGCAATATGCTAGATGCGAAGCCGCCGGAGTATGTCCTCCCCCCTTAAGTGATGCTTCTCAGCATCGTCCCCACTATTATGGTAATCCCAACTATAATGCCTATCCAATGATCAACGTAGAATGGGTACATGCTAATGCTTATTGTCAATGGGTGGGCAAACGTGTACCCACCGAGGCAGAATGGGAAAAAGCCGCGCGAGGTACCGATCTGCGACCCTTCCCTTGGGGACATGAATTACCATCCTGTGATATAAGCAACGTTGGTGTTCTCAACCCCAATGATGCGGTTAGCGATGGTTTTCCACATCTCTGCTATGGCGATACAACACCTGTAGGTATATACCCACAAAACGCTAGTCCCTACGGCGCATTAGATATGGTCGGCAATGTGCGCGAATGGGTCAACGACTTTTATGTAAAGCCGTATATGCTTCAATCCATGTATTACAATCCTACCGGGCCAGCAGAAGATTTAGGTAAAGGACGCCCTGTTCGTGGTGGTGGCTGGTATGATTATCCCAGGCGTGCTACAACTTGGGTGCGTCATGATGAAGCCGAGGCCGCAGCTTTTGACACCATCGGTTTTCGCTGCGCTCGTAGCGCTGGCCCGGGTGGTACTCCAACACCCACCCCCACACCAACTCCCACGCCTACACCTACACCCTATGCCTCCGCTGAGATTGGGCCAGAAGGTGGCGCGCTCTGGCTCAGTTATCCCAAGCATCTGACTTTGTTACAAGTCCCTCCCGGCGCGTTGAGTGACGCTACTTCCTTTGAGTTGGTCTATGACGGGCGACCGGACCCGCAAGGCGACCTCCAGGGCCTCAATCACTTTTTCCGGCTTGGTATTGATCCCCCGCATAATCTAATGTATCCTCTGCCGCTGACCCTCGGATATCACGAAACGCGCGGCGCTATCAGGGATACGATTATGTTTTATCGCCTGGAAAACAATCGTTGGGTAACGAACAATATCACGATAGAAGCATCAAGCACACTCTTGTTGGATCGGCGTATGGCGTGGGTCAGAGACCCAGGTGTCTATGGCCTTTTGGGTGAGACCAACCGGCTTTATTTGCCGATACTCCTTCGCCATTAGCAACGATACAGCTTAGATTTAGCCAACTGTGATTCTACACCGCTGGGAAAAATACACGCTGCCGCTTTTTCTGCTCGCCGTCCTGAGCCTGGCGACGCTCTACAACGTTACCTCGACGCCCTTCGACGCACCGGACGAGATCGGGCATTACTACTACGTCCGCCATCTGCTTATCGAACACACCTTGCCGGTGATCCCCGACCCGGCTTCCTTTCCACACTACGCGCAGCAGGGGACGCAAGGGCCGTTATACTACGTCGGCGCGGCGATTTTCGCGCGCGCGTTACAGCGCTCGCTTGACCTGACCTTCGAGCGCGAAGCCACCCCCTTCACGTTCAACCCGCACTCGACCTGTGGACAGCGTCAGGCGCGCTACAACGTCGCTGCGCTGGCCCGCAACCCACGCCAGGAGGCGTTCCCCTATGCCGGACGTGTGCGCGTTTTGCACGTATTGCGGTTGTGGTCAACGCTGTTAGCCGTTGGCACAGTCGCCGGGATTTTTGTGGGAACACGGCTGCTTTTTCCACAGTCACCTCTCGCGGCCTGGTTTGCCGCGTTTCTGACCGCCGGGATGCCCGAATTTCTGTTTATGGCTGGCTCCATCAACAACGACAACCTGATCACCTTGATCGCCACCTGGGGACTGACGCTGATCCTCTGGATGCAGCGTACCGGCATCCGCTGGTGGCACGCGCCGCTCCTGGGCCTCCTGAGCGGCATGGCCGCGATGACAAAGGCTTCGGGGTTGTTGCTGTTACCGCTGGCCGGTCTGGGCATTGCACTGGCGTATTGGCAAGCCCAAAATCCGCGCCTGGATGTCACAAAAGAGCGCCTGAAGACCCTGTGGCCCAAAGTGATCGCGTTGGTCAAGGCCGCACTGCTGCCCTGGACGGTCGCCACGCTCACGTTTTTGGTCGTCGCTGGCTGGTGGTTCGTGCGGAACTGGCATCTCTACGGCGATCCCTCCGCCACCCTGGGCCACCTCTCCGTGATGCCAGTGCGCACAGCGACGATGACATGGGGCACCTTCTTCCGGGAGCTTCCCGGCCTATTCCTCTCTTGGTGGGGCGTCTTCGGCTGCACAATGCCACCAGACCTCTTCTACGCTATCGCCGGGATACTCACCCTGGGCGGATTATGGGGCATGTACCGGGGCCGCGCCGCGCTCAAACCGCACCTGGCCCACATCCTGCTACTGTTGCTCTGGTTGGGGATGATGGGCGCGGCTTACGTGCGCTGGAATTGGCTCGTCCACGGAGCCAAAGGGCGCCTGCTCTATCCGACGCTCCTCACTTGCAATGGGCTATTGGGGTGGGGATGGAGCTATTGGGCTGCTCGTCGGCCCTGGCTCAAGCGAGCCTTCCCAATGGGGATGTTATTGCTGGCAATTGTGATCCCGTTTGGCGTGATGCGCCCTCGCGTCGCGCCCCCGCCTATCCACACGGACACCGCCGCAGTCCACATCCCGTATCCCCTGGAAGGCCGCTTCGGAGAGGCCATTGCCCTGCGTGGCTATGCCCTCAACCGGGACAACTTCGAGCCGGGAGAGACGCTCGATCTCACGCTGTATTGGGAAGTCAAGCAGCGCCCGGCGCAACATTACACGCTGGCGCTGCAACTTGTCTCGGCCCTCCCCGGTGAGACCGTGACGCTGCTCAACTTCAACACCTGGACGGGCGGCGGGAACTATCCCACCGGCTACTGGCAACCGGGCGAACTGATCGTGGATCGCTACCAACTCACGCTGCCGGAGGAGGTCACGCGCGCGCAAGCCTGGCGGCTGCAAGCCGTGTTGTACGAAACAGAGACCGGTACGCGATTACCCTGGCATATCGCCGAGAATCCGGTAAGCGACTACGCTCCGCTGACTCTGGTGCGCGTGGGAGCGTCCGTCCCGGTGCAAGTGCCGCCCCCCGGCGACCTCGCGGTCCCGGTGACGTTCCAGAACGCCATCCACCTCCACGCGCTAACGCTCGTGCCCACCGAAGAGCAGGTACAGCTTGCGCTCTGGTGGGAAAGCCTGGCCCCGCTGCCCGCGAACTACACCGTCTTCGTACACTTGGTGGACGCGGACGGGGAGACCATCGCCAATGCCGACGCGCCGCCACTATCCGGCGGCTTCCCCACATCGCTCTGGCAACCGGGCGACATTGTCAGCGATACCTACACCTTAACCTTGCCCGATCCGCACGCGGCCTACACGCTCAAGCTCGGCTGGTATGATCCGCAGACCGGATGGCGTCTCGAAGCTGTGCAAGAAGGCAATCTGTTACCTGACGCGGCCTTGAGCATCGAGTGTTGCCCGTAGAATAACCCCAAAGCAAAGAGCAGAAGCCGGTCGCTTCTGCTCTCTGCATCCCTACAGGATTTCCCCCTAATCTCGCGTCACCCGCTCCCACCACACCCCTCACCGCTGCCCTGGATTGAGCGCGCCCGGCGTGAGGATATTCACCGCGTCCAGGCAGATCTCGTCGCCGGATTCGCACGCCGAGAGGTTCACCCGCCAGTCGCGCGCGCCGTCGTCGTTGGAGCCACGCCCGGTGAAGACCGCGCCGTCGTCGCGGCCCAGATACCGGAACGGGTTCTCGAAGATGACGCCATCCGCCAAGATACCGAAGGAGTACGGCGTCACTGCCGTGCCCTCGGCTACGAAGTCAATCCCGACTTCGCCTGCTGGCGTGGGCGCGAGCAGCACCAGGTTGTCGTTGCGCGTCCCAATCCCAAAGCCGGGATCGGTGGTCACATCCAGTGTGCCGTTGCCCACGTAGAGCACCATCCGCCCGTCGCTGTGATCCACATCGTCAACAGGGAAGTACGCCGCGTTCTCCTGATGCTCCGTGGCGAGGATCAGGATGACCGTCCCACGCGGCACGGCGGCGAAGGCGTCTAACTGCGGGAAGATGATGGAGCCTTCCTCGGCCCCCGTTTTTGTGTCATTGTCGGTAAGCCGCCACCCGCGCAAGTCCACCGTCGCCGGGCGCTGCACCAGCAACTCCACCCAATCGCCCGTGATGGGGCGATTCTCCAGGCTGCGGTAGCGTGTGCCGTTGTCGTCGATCCAGAACTCGTTGATGATAACGTCGTTGGGGAAGGGGCCGGGTTCGGCAGCGGTGATGGGGCGGAAGTGGGCGATAATGTCACGCGGCCCCTCCACCGTCCAGAGCGCGGTCGCGGTCGCGCTAGAAAGCCCCTCCCATCCGGCGAAGGTGAAGCCGTGATGGGCGACGGCCATCCATTCTACCGGGGTGGCCGGGAAAAATTCGCCATATTCAGGCAGTGGGATGCCGCCCATATAGATCGTACCAGCCTCCGGCGGCTCGACGCGCATCCGCAGCGTCACCGGCGCGGATAGCCCCCAGAACTCGGCGAGCGCGGCCCGCATAGCCGTTGGCCGCGCCGCGACGAATGCTTGCAGTTGCGCGACATTGTTCTCCCACGCGGTGGATGTGGGCCAACGGGCTTCCTCATAGCGGATGTCGGCGGTGAGCGTGGCTGCGAGCGTGCTGACGCGCGCGGCCATCGTCTCCGGCGCGAGCGTGGTGTTGAGCAGCGCCACCATCCGCGCGCGTAACCCGCGCCGGAATTCTGCGTTGTCCATCAGCGCGCGCAGCAGCAGCGCGAAGTCCGTATCCTCCACCCCCAACGCCGCGAGCGCGTCTCCCGGACGCTGCGCGAAGCGCGCCGCCCCACCGCCGTAAATGAAGTACCAGCGCCCGCCGCGATCCCGCACCGCGTACAGGTCGTCCGCCGAGAAGCCGAAGTAGAGTTGCAGCACCGCGTAATCCGCAAAGTTCGCCACATCCAGCCGCTCGGTCACGTAGGCGTAGGCGTCCGGCATCGCCATGTCGTGATCCACAGCCCAATCCACCAGCGCGTCCCAATCCTCATCACTGCCCTCCCGCGCCGAACCCTCTTGTATCACGTCCACACCGCGATAGCCGAAGTTATCTTCCAAGAAGAAGCGATTCACGCGCTCGGTCAGGCGATACAGACCCCACGAGCGCCCATTGATGAACAGATGCACCACGCGCGCTTGCGCGGTCGGCAGATGCAGCGAGCGCGCCGTCTCCGCGACGAGCTCATCGCGGAAGAGCGTCCACCAACCGTTGCGGTCGCCGGCCTGGAGCAGCAGACGGTTATAGGTCTGTTCTAGCTCCGGTTGCTCAAGATGATCGGGAAAGAGCGGATAGTTTAGCCGTGACATGCCATAATCGTTGCGAAAATACAGGCGCAGCGATTGTTTCTCCGCGTCCAGAGGCTCCGGGCGGCGATGCGTGCGCACTCCCGCCGGAACGCTGAAGCCCCCCGCGCCCACTTCAAGCAGCGTCAAGTGTATCTCGCGCTCCCACTCCCGCCCCCGAAACGAGGGATTGACCAAAATCCCCGCGTCCGCGCCCCACAGGTCATCCGGCGCGGCGACGAGAGAGAGCACCGGCACGCGCGAATTCAGGCCCACCGCGTAGACGGCGGTGATGTCCGGGCCAGGGACGCCATACAGCACTTGCACGGCACGGATCACGGTGACACCCGGATGCCGCGCGTCGATGCGTATGGGGTGGCGGTAGACTGTGCCGTGTTCTGGCGTGGGCACAGAGCCGTCTGTGGTGAAGATGATGGTCGCCCGGCGGTCATCGGGACGCAGTTCCACGCGCAAACTGCGCTCGTAGTTGCCCGGCGGGGGATGGAAACCCGGCTGCCCCGGCCCGCCAAGCTCCGGCGGCAACACCGCGAGGCTCTGCACCACTCGCCGCCGCCAGCCACGCAGCGGCAACGCCTCCGCCGTGATCGGCGGCACCGGTATCTGATCCAGCGCGTCGCCTAGCAGCACCAACCCACCCAACGCCGCCAACATCAGCGCCAGCGTCAGCCATTTTCGGAGTTTGGATTTCGGAGTTTGGATTTCGGGCACTACCCGATTCGCGGTATACATTTAATTAGCTCACCTCTTTCCTTGCACAAACGCCACTAAGATTCACGCCCCCCTCATCGTACCCGCAACCCAGGCAGTTTTGCCGTAGTATTGAGGATTACAAGGCCAGCGTCCCATCCGAGTTCCATAAACGCAGTAGCGCAAAACTAACCCTGTGACAAGAAGATGCCCCCGGTTGATTTCAAGCAAGGACACGGATTTTTTTTGGGTTTTATCCGTGAAATCTGTGTTCATCCGTGTCCCAAACAGGGTGACTTTTGCGGTATTGCCCATAAACTATACATCGTGCTACAATGAGGAAGGTTCAATTTTTAGATCGGCGATGAGGACTATTGGAATGAATATCGAGAGCATCAAAGCTAAAGTGCGCCAGAGCCATGTTGTCATCAGTTCCCATGCAGATCAAGAGGCAGCCGATGAAGCTATAGATATCGCCGAAATCTATGATGCGATTCTGAACGATGAAATTTTGGAGCACTATGCCGATACAGGACGGGGCGAAAGCTGTTTAGTGTTGGGATTTGTAAATGGTCGTCCAATCCACGTTGTATGTGGTTGGAGACGGGAAGACGTTGTCATTATCACGGTTTACATTCCCAAACCGCCGAAATTTCTAGATCCGTGGACACGAAGGAGTTCGCCATGGGCTTGCTTTGCCATAT
>SLSP01000214.1 GCA_007130345.1 Thermoflexales bacterium | reverse complement strand
CGTGGGGGGGAGGGTGGGCGGCATCGCCTACGCGCCTCGGATGCAGGTTCCAGGTGCGGCGGCGGGATCGAGGAGGGCGCGGTGCAGGTTCCCCGGCTCGTTCCCGGTCAAAATCCACACATGTAGCCCCGGTATCCGCCGAACGAGGTCGAGCATTTGTGTGACCTTGTCCGCCATCCCCCCGGTGACGTCGGGGCTGGCCGCGCCACGCAGGTGGCGCGTGACTTGCGCGTAGTTTCGGGGCGTGATGCGGGGGATCACCTGGCGGCGGTCATCCAGCACACCGGGCGCGTTGCCGAAGAGTAGGATGTGACGCGGATGCAGGTTATCGGCCAGATAGCTGAAGAGCGACTCGGTGGAGAGGATGGTGCCGCCCCAGGCGCGGTCGAAGGCCACGTCCCCGTAGATGAGGGGCACGAGGCCGTGCGCCAGGGCGCGCTCGATGGCGTCGGTGTGGAGGCGATGGGGCTGGCCCGCTACGGCGACGGTGGCGGCGGAGGGCTGGAGGCTGAACACAGGGACGCCGGCTTCCAAAAAGGCGTCGGTGACGATGCGGTTGAGGCGGGCGGCGGCTGCGCTCACGCGCGCGAAGCCGTGCCATTGGGCGGGCGTCTCGACGCCCTGGCGCGTGTGGTACTTTTTCGCCTCCCAGTGGCCGAAGGAGCCGGATCCGTGTCCCAGGAGGATGGGTAAGTCGGGGCGCGCGTCTCGCGCGGTGCGGAATTCCTGGGCCAGCCGCGCGATGGTATCGTGACGAGGCGTGCTTTCCTGGCGCTTGTCGGTGATCAGTGAGCCACCGAGTTTGACGAAGACCAGATCGGTCATGTTTCGGGCGGCTGGAGTTGCGCGCCGAGCCAGGCGAGATAATCCGTGCTCCCGGCGATTACGGGCACGGCAAGGATTTCGGGCGTCTCGTAAGGGTGCTGCGCGTGGATGGTGGTCTCGACCTGGGCGTAGAGCGCGCGGGAGGTCTTGATGAGGCAGAGCCATTCCTGCGCAGTCTCGATGTCGCCCTGCCAGCGGTAGGTGCTGGTGATGGGGCCGATGATCTGCACGCATCCGGCTAACTGCGCCGCGACCAGCGCTTGCGCGATGTGCTGCGCATCTTCTTCCTGTGCGACGGTTGTTATCACTTGCATAAAATCAGTCACAAGTCCCTCCAATGCGTGTGTGCCAGACCTTAACCGCGCCGGCGGCTTGCAATGCGGCGGCGACGGCGGCCTGTTGCTCCGGTTCGATGAGGGCGATGACGTTACCGCCCTGGCCGGAGCCGGTGAGTTTGGCCCCTAGCGCGCCGGCCTGCCGGGCTGCGCGTACCATGTGATCCAGTTGGGGGATAGAAACTCCCATCCGGGCCAACAGTTCGTGGTTTTCGTTGAGGAGCGTGCCCAAAGCCGGAATCGCGCCATGTTCGATAGCGGATCGGGCGGCGCGGGCGATGGCCCCCACGCAGTCGAAGAGCACGTCGTAGAATTCGGGATTAGCCAGCCAGCGATGGCGCACGTCGGATACTACGGCCCGCGTGGAACTGGCGATGCCGCTGTTGGCGATCAGCAAATCGAAGGCCGCGCCGATGGCGAAGGTTTCCGGCGGATGGTCTGTGACGAAGTAGACGGGCTTTTCCCAGGCAATCACGGTGTTGTCGATGCCGCTCGGCGTGCCGTGATGGATTTTCTCCACCTCGTAGGTAAGCGCGCTGAGTTCATCTGCCGATAGCTCCGCACCGAGGAACGCGCTCAAGGCGCGGGCGATGGCAACGGTGACGGCGGCTCCGCTCCCCAGGCCCGCCGCGATGGGCAGCGCGGATTGCACGGTGAGGGTCGCGGATGGCGCGGCGGCTTCGAGGCGCTCCAGTGTCAACCGGGCGGCCTGGGCCAGCGCGTTGTGCGGTGGCGCGTCGTGGACGCTGACTGTCTGTTGCACATCGCGTGCCACGATGCGGAGGCCGGGTAGCGCTGCCGGTTCGATGCGGGCGCGGGCGCGCAAGTCGCTGACGGGCACGGCGATGGCCGGGCGGCCATAGACCACGCTGTGCTCGCCGCACAGGATAATCTTCCCTGGGACGGTGCGTTCAACGGTTTCTGCCATAGCTATCTCCATCATCATCCCCAATAGAAAATCCCTAGCACGGTCACGCCCCAGAGCAGCAGGCCGATGAAGAACGGGCGGTCGGTCAGCAAGACCTCGTCCGGAGGCAAGGTGGAGCCTTTCACGTGGATGAGGTAGAGGTACCGGAAGAGTTCGTAAATGACGAAGGGCACGGTCAGCATCATCAGGTGATTATCTGGGAGATTGGTTGCCAGAAAGGTGTAGAGCGTGTACGCGAGGATGATCGACGCGGTGATGGCGCTGATCAGTTGATCGAGCAGCGGGAGGGTGTACTCGCGCAACACTTCGCGGTGATTACCGGCGTTTTCTTCTAGCAATACCAATTCCCCGCGCCGTTTGCTGAGGCCCAGGAACAGCGCGCCGAGCGTCATGCAGATGTAGAGCCAGGGGGAGAAGCGCTCGGCCCGTACCAGCGGCACGCCCGCGCCGACGCGCAGCACAAATCCCGCCGCGATGGCGAGGACGTCCAACAGCACGATGTTTTTGAGTTTGAAGGAGTAGGCCAACTGGAGGGCCAGGTAGCCGAGCAGAATGATCCCGAAGACCGCATCGAGCCAGAACGCGCCCCAT
Organism: Thermoflexales bacterium; assembly: GCA_007130345.1. Classification (GTDB taxonomy): domain Bacteria; phylum Chloroflexota; class Anaerolineae; order B4-G1; family SLSP01; genus SLSP01. Next base: position 4,199 of record SLSP01000214.1, on the reverse strand, counting down.
ATTGTACCCAAGCCCAGGATGATGACCGCGACCAGCGCGGTGCGGGGTCTGATCTGCCCTGCCGCGAGGGGCCGCTCGCGCTTCTTGGGATGTTGCCGGTCTTTTTCCAGGTCTACCAGATCGTTGATGGTATAGACGACGCCGGAAATCAAGCAGAAAAGCACGAATCCGATCACGGTCTGGCCGAGATAGTGCCCATCGAATAGCTTTTTATCAAAAACTAGCGCGGCGAAGATGAAGACGTTTTTAGTCCACTGCTTGGGACGCAGGGTTTTGAACAACGCGACAAAACTTTCCATTAGGTGCCTCCAAGCCATTATGATAGCAGAATTGGGGGAACGGGCAACTTTCGCGTTCCCGGCAGAAGCACGGAGAACCGACGCGACGCGGGGGCGGCACGTCAAAAAACCGTTGCATCTTAGGCAGGTTGGCATATAATAGGGGATGAAAGACCATCACCAGTAAGAGGAGGTAGACGATGCACAAATTTCTTATGTTCGCAACTGGATTATTGACCGGCACGCTGACCGGGGGCATCCTGGCCCTGTTACTCGCGCCCCAACCCGGCCCTGATCTACAGGAGGACATCCGCAAGCAGATAGAGCACCTGTTAGAAGAGGGTAAACTTGCGGCAGAAACGCGCCGCCACGAACTCGAGACGCAATTGGAGACCTTCAAGCAGGGGCACCCTATCACCTTGCAGGCGGGGGTGTCTGAAGAAGAGGTTTAAGCGCAAGCGCAAAGGGCCACCACAAAAACGGCGGGGGAATTCCCCCCGCCGTTTTTGTGGTCTCATTAAACTTAGCCTCGCGCGGCCTGGACAAAAGCCTCGAAGAGGGGCCACATCGTCGCCGAGATCTTCACCATCGCTTCAGGATGCCATTGCACGCTCAGGCAGAAGGGATGCTCCGGCATCTCCACCGCCTCGATGACGCCATCCGGCGCGTGCGCGACGACCTCAAGCCCGTTTCCCGCCGAGCGCACGGCCTGATGATGGGCACTGTTGACTTCGAAGGTATCGCCGCCCAACACTGTGGCTAACCGGCTTTGCGCGTTGATCATCACAGAATGGACGGTGTTTTCCATCGGGCGAGCCGGGACGTAGGCGTGATCCAAGGCGTTGGGGATATAGCTCGCAATATCCTGGTACAGCGTCCCCCCCAGGGTCACGTTAAGCATCTGATGACCACGACAAATCGCCAGGAGCGGTCGCTCTTGATACAGCCATCGCTGAATCAGCCCCAACTCCGAGACGTCCCGCTCTTCATCTACCCGCCCGATCCAGTCTTCCATCTCTTGATGATAATAGACAGGCGCGATATCCTCTCCGCCGCTGAGTAGCAACCCATCCAGCCGCTCTAATAGCAAGGGCCAATCGGCCTGCTTCATCAGCGGCGGGATGATCATCGGTGTCCCCCCCACGTGATGAATGGCCCGGGTATAGGTCTCGCCTACGGAGTGCATCGAGATATTAAGTAACCGGGCGGAAGTGTCCCTCCGCCCGGTGATGCCAATTAACGGTCGCCGCATCTTTTCAGAGATTACTTGCGCAATTCCTTCAAACGAGCGGCCTTGCCACGCAGGTCTCGCAGATAGTGCAACTTCGCGCGGCGCACCTTGGAGCGGCGCACGATTTCTACCCTCTCGACTCGTGGCGAATGTAGCAGGAAGGTGCGCTCTACGCCGATACCGTGAGAGGCAATCCGCCGCACGGTAAACGTCTCGTTCACGCTGCCCCCGCGTATCCGAATGATGGTGCCCTGGAAGGGCTGCACGCGCTCGCGTTGACCTTCGACGATGCGCACGAAGACTCGCACGATGTCACCGGGGTGAATTTCGGGGACTTTCGTTTCTGGCTTGAGCATCTGACGCTCTAAAGATTGTACCAGGTTCATAATGTTTTCTCTCCCAAATTTGTCCATTAATGAAGCGCACCACGGCGCCTCGCATTGCTCTTGAAGGAAAAGCTAAAGTTTTTGTAGCGCTGATCTCGCGTTTTTTTCGACTATAGCAGCTAGAGATTATAGCATACTCTAGCGAGATTGCAATTGTAGGGCAGGTGCAGCGTGCTTGAAATAGCTCCGAGGTCTTGGAGACGGGCGATGGGCACCGCATTAGGCAGTTTTTCTGGCTCATGTTAAACTTATCGCAGGCGTCAAACGTCCCAAACAGCAGAGCAAAGGGAGAGCTTAATGAAATTTCGCGCGATATTGTTCGATGTGGGCAGCGTGTTGGTGCAGGATACGGATACCAGTTACCGCGATGCGTGGGCTGAACGGTTAGATGTTTCGCCGGATACGTTGGGCGATTTGGTCTTCGCGTCGGATGTGGCGGCGCGGGCCGCTGTGGGCGAGGCCTCTTACCAGGCCGTGTGGGAGCATGTCGCGGAGGAGTTGGGGCTGGATGCGGAGACGCTGGCCCAACTGGAACGCGACTTTTGGCGCGGCGACCAGGTAGATGAGACCCTGGCCGGGTTTTTGCGGAGCTTGCGCGGGGACTATATTACCGGGCTGTTAAGCAACGCCTGGCCCAACGCGCGCCAGCGCTTCACCGAGGAGTTCGGGCTGGCCGACGCGGTGGACGTGATGATTATTTCAGCGGAAGTGGGCGTGTGCAAGCCCGATCCGCGCATCTACGAGATGGCCCTGGAGCGCGTGGGCGTGGCCGCCGAGACCGTCATCTTCCTCGATGACCTGATCGAAAACGTGATCGCGGCCAAAGCGCTCGGCATCTGCGCGCTGCATTACCAGACCACGCCCCGGGCCATGGCCGCCATCACCCGCTTGCTAGATCGCTGACAAGGCCCAACCAGCAACTCTGATACCCCGTTAGCGCGATGGACACACCGTCCTTTGCGCCCGCAACCTCGCGGCCTGTGAGCAGATCGCGGCAAGGCGCGCCGGCGCAGAAGTCGGCCTGGAGCCGCACGGTTTGCGGGCGCGAGGTCACGTTGTGCAGGCACAGCACTGGTCGCCCGCGCCTCGCGTCCGGCGGCGAGCGCAACACCGCGAAGACTCCCACACCCAAATCGAGTATCTGCTGCCCCCCGGTAGGATGGAACGCCGGCTCCTCCCGGCGCACCCGCAGCATGTGGCGGTAGGCGTCGAACACCTGCCCGGCGTGCCCGGCGGGATCGCTCAAGGACGCTTCCAATGCCGCGAGGTCGAACTTGTGGCGGTTGAGCGAGCGCGCTCGGCCCGTCTCGGCGAAGCAGTCGTGGCAGTTGCGAGAGCCGAAGAGGCTGTGGACGTAGATGCCGGGCACCCCGGCCAGCGCGAGCAAGATCGCCTGCGAGGCCAGGAAGCGCGGCACATCTACCGTCGGGTCGGGGTGCGCGGGGTCGTTGAGGAAGTCGTAGAGCGTGACGTTCAGCTCATACACACTGGTCGAGCCATCGGGATTCGCCTTGTGCGATACCTGGCCGCCGTGAGCCACCGCGCGCTCCGCCAACGCCTGCACCTGCGCCTCATCCAGCAAGCCGCGCGCGGGCATCACGCCGATGCCGTCGTGCGAGGCGATGAAGTTGAAGAAGGTCGCGCCTGGCGATGGCGGCTGGAGTCCGGCAGCCCACCGCGAGAGCACCGTTGCGTCCCCGGTCAGCAATGTGTGCAGCACCAACGGCGCCAGCGAGAAATTGTAGACCATCTGCGCCTCGTCGGTACTGCCCGTCCCGGCGAGGGGGGCGCCGAAGTAGCTGATGTTCTCCGCGTGGGGCACGTTGGTCTCGGTGATCAGCAGCACGCGCGGCGCGACGGCGTCCAACACCGCCCGCCACAGCTTGACCACGGCGTGCGCCTGCGGCATGTGGATACACGCCGCGCCGATCTCCTTCCATACATAGGCAATCGCGTCCAGCCGGATGATCTCCGCGCCACGCGCCACGTAGTGCAGCAGCACGTCCGTCATCTCCAGGAGCACCTGGGGATGGGCATAGTTGAGATCGATCTGATCCGCGCTGAAAGTCGTCCAGACGTGGCGCGGGCCGGCGGCGGTCTCCACCGGCGTTAGCAAGGGCAGCGCGCGGGGCCGCGTGACTTGTGAGAGGTCGGTCGCGGGATCGACGGTGATGAAGTACGCGGTATAGGGCGCTTCGCCGCGCCGGAACGCCTCGAACCACGCGCTGTGCTGTGAGATATGGTTGGCGACGAAGTCGAACATCAGGCGATAACGCTCGCCCAACGCGGCCACGTCGTCCCAAT
>SLSP01000091.1 GCA_007130345.1 Thermoflexales bacterium | reverse complement strand
CGGCCTTACATTGACGCTGCCCAGATGTTTGTGACCGGCGGCAGTTATGGCGGCTATATGACCGCGTGGATCATCGGCCACACCGACCGCTTCAAGGCGGGCGTGGCGCAGCGTTGTGTGAGTAACCTCGTCAGCTTTTGGGGATCCAGCGACGTGAATTGGGTCTTCCAGATGCCCTTCGGCGACGTGCCGCCTTACGAGAGCATTGACCGGCTGTGGGAGAGTTCCCCGATGAAGTACATCGGCAACGCCACAACGCCCACGCTGGTCATCCACAGCGCCAACGACCTGCGCTGCCCGCTGGAGCAGGGCCAGCAGCTCTTCGTCGCGCTCAAGCACATGGGCGTCGATACCGGCCTGGTTATCTTCCCAGAAGAATCGCACGGCCTCTCGCGGGGTGGGCGCACCGACCGACGCATCGCCCGGCTCAAGCACATCCGCCGCTGGTTCGATAAATATCTGGATGAGGGGTAGGCCGCGTGAACTTCTTGAAGAAACTGTTAGGGAAGAAACCGACCGTGTACGTGGTCTCTGGTCTGCCGCGCTCTGGCACGTCGATGATGATGAAGATGTTGGAGGCTGGCGGCTTTGAGACCCTGACCGACGGCATCCGCGAGGCCAACGTCGATAATCCCAAGGGCTACTACGAATTCGAGCGCGTCAAGAAGCTGCCGGAGGGCGACACCGCCTGGCTGGATGACGCGGCGGGCAAAGGCGTCAAGATCATCTCCGCGTTGTTGCTCCATCTGCCCACAGGCTACCGGTATCGCGTGCTGTTTATGCGCCGCAAAATGCCGGAGATTCTGGCCTCGCAGAAGAAGATGCTGGTGCGGCGCGGCGCGGCCCCCGACAAAATCTCGGATACCGAGATGGCCGCGCACTTCACCGCGCACCTGAAGCAGGTCTACGAGTGGCTGGACGGGCAGCGCCACGTCGCCTATCTGGACGTGGACTACAACGCGCTGCTGGTCGCGCCGGAACCGGAGCTACACAAAGTCGCCGCGTTCCTCGACTGCCCGCTGGACATTGAGCGGATGGCGACGGTGGTCGATCCCGCGCTTTACCGGCAGCGTCAATGAGCGATTTGGTTTACGCCTCGGCCACGACGCTGGCCCGGCGGATTCGCGCTCGCGAGGTCTCTGCGCAGGAAGTCGTCGCGGCGCATCTGGCGCAGATTGCACGGGTGAATCCTGCTCTAAACGCCTTGGTTGCCGCTGATGACACGGCTCTGGCGCAAGCGCAGGCCGCCGACGCGGCATTGGCGCGGGGCGAGCTGGTCGGCCCGCTGCATGGCGTCCCCTTCACCGTGAAGGATTGGATTGACGCTGCCGGTCTCCCCTGCACCGGCGGCGATCCGCAGTTCCGGGCGCGCGTCCCGTCCGCTGATGCGCCCGCCGTCGCCCGGCTGCGCCAGGCCGGGGCGATTCTGTTGGGCAAGACCAACGTAATGATCGAGAATCCCGTCTATGGGCGCACCAACAATCCCTACAACCTGGCGTATAGCCCGTGCGGGAGCAGCAGCGGGGAGGCCGCGCTGATCGCGGCGGGCGGGTCGCCCCTGGGCTTGGGATCAGATTCCGGCGGCAGCATCCGCCAGCCGGCACACGCCTGCGGCATCGCCGGGCTGAAGCCGACCACGGGCCGCATCCCGCTGACCGGGCATTTCCCCTTCATCAGCGCGCTCAACGATCCGCGCACCACCCTCGGCCCACTGGCCCGGTACGTCGAAGACCTGGCGTTGGTTCTGCCCCTCCTCTGTGGGATGGACTGGCGCGACGCCAGCGTCGTCCCCGTGCCACCAGGCGATTGGCGTGTGGTCGCGGTGCGCGGATTGCGGGCGGCGATTTACACGCACCACGCCGAAGCCGAGCCGACCCCGGAGACGGTCGCCGTGTGCCAGCGGGCTGCGCAATCGCTGGCGCGCGCGGGCGTCCACGTCACGGAGACCTTACCGTCGCGCATCGAGGAGGCTTACGCCATCACGCGCCAGTACTGGCAGCGGCCAGAGTCTGCTTCTTCAGAAACGTGGATGCCGGAGGGGGAATTTCATCTCGCCAGCGAGGAAGTGGAACGGCATCTGTTCGCGTGGGATCGCTTCCGGCGGGCTATGATTAGCTTTATGGCGGATTACGACCTCATCCTCACGCCGGTAGCCGAGCGTCCGGCCACGCCGCACGGCGCAGATGCCGGGGGCATCCCCTACACGCTGCCGTACAGCCTCACCGGGTGGCCGTGCGCCGTCGTGCGCGGGGGAACATCGTCCGAAGGCTTGCCCATCGGCGTGCAGATTGTGGCGCGGCCCTGGCGCGATGACGTCGCGCTTGCTGTTGCCCACGAGTTGGAACAGGCCCTCGGCGGGTGGCAGCTTCCAAGTCTCGATGGGGTTGTGTCGGCCCCGGCTTTTTTGTATAATGGAAGTATCAAGTGAGGGGGGGGGCGATATGGAACGAGGAAAATTTTTTCAGTCCAACCACCGGACGCGCATCTATCTGGATGCCATCGCCGAGGTTATCGGGCATCATGGATTGCTGGCGCTGTTGCGGTTGGCAGATTTGACTTACTGGATTGACCATCCGCCTCCTTACGATGAGGTGTGGGGTGTGGATTTTGCCGATTTCTCGCAACTCAACGCCACGTTGGAGATGATGTATGGGCCACGCGGGCAGCGCGCACTGACAATGCGTGCCGGGCGCGCATCGTTTGATGAGGCTATCGAGCAGTTGGGGCCAAAGGTGGGATTGGCCGGGGCTACGTTTCAGGCGCTTCCGGTGCCTTTGCGCATCAAGGCGCTGTTAGAAGCTCTGGCGCGAGGTATGGAGCAGCACGGACACACCGCCGTTACCGTGCGGAAAGAAGGCGCGCAGTTCATTTATAGCGTCCATACTTGCTCGATGTGTTGGGGGCAGCACGATGTGGAACATCCTGTGTGCCACGGCACGGTGGGGTTCCTGCTCCAGGCGTTGACGTGGGCCGAGGTTGGTGATGACTTCCAGGTGGAAGAATCGCGCTGTTCCGCCACACAAGCGGCGGGAGATGGCCGCTGCGAGTTCACGGTGTCCGCGATAGCTTGAGCCTGTCCGGGTTTGACAGGTGAGATAACATACCGGCAATCCCGGTTTGGCTTCATCGGGATTGCCGGTAAAATGTTTTGTGAGCCAGCCGCGCAAGAATAGCTCGAAGTCCCGGCGACGAGGGCTTTGGAGCGCGTTCATCAGATTGCTCTGTTCCCTATCCCCAGGTTTCCCGCGAAAATTTAGGAGAATCCCGTATGAATCCAGCAGATAGTTTGAAAGTGCGGCGTCCCGATGTTATCGGGTTGCGTTTCCGACGCTTCCGTGGCCCGGAGGATTACCCGATGATGCACGCTGTGACCACGGCGTGTAAGAACGCCGCCGGGATCGAGTATGCCGACTCCCTCGCGGACATCGCCCGCTATTACGCGCATCTCGTCAACTGTGACCCGGTTCAGGACATGATCTTCGCCGAAGTCGAGGGGCAGGTGGTGGGCTACGGGCGCGTGTGGTGGGAGCGCGAGGGCGAGGGCCGCTATCTCTACCAACAATTCGTCCACATCCTCCCCGATTGGCAGGGGCAGGGCATTCGCCGGGCGATGTTGCGCCACAATGAGCGGCGCATCGCCGAGATCGCCGCCGGGCATGAGGCCGCTATCCCCAAATTCATCCAGGTCTGGGTGGAGCAGGGCGACACGGACTGGCAGCAGCTTGTGGAGGAAGAAGGCTACACGCCAGAGCGGTATTTCTTCGAGATGGTGCGCCCGCATCTTGACGCCATCCCTGATCTGCCGCTGCCCGCCGGCCTGGAAGTGCGCCGCGTCCCGCCAGAATGTTATTACCGCGTGTGGAAAACCGCCGAAGAGGCGTTCCAGGATCATTGGGGCGCGACGGACTGGCACGATACCTGGTTCGAGGGCTGGCAGAAGGAGCCGACTTTCCAGCCGCATCTCTGGCAGGTGGCCTGGGATGGGGACGAAATCGCCGGGATGGTGCTCAACTTTATTGATGAGGCCCAGAACGAGAAGTACGCCCGGCAGCGCGGATACACCGAGACCATCTGCGTGCGGCGACCCTGGCGGCGGCGCGGACTGGCCCGCGCCTTGATCGCCCGCAGCTTACGGGTGCTCAAGGAGGCCGGGATGACCGAGGCCGCTCTGGGCGTCGATGCCGAGAATCAGAGCCGGGCGTTGCGCTTGTATGAGGACATGGGCTTCCGCACAATCCGGCGCAACACGGTCTACTACAAGCCGCTGCCCCAGGAGTCCCCGTGATGATACCGGCCCATGTGATCCTTGAGAAAGCGCGCGCGACGCTCTTCTCCGGCGTGATCTGGGTGCAGGAAGGCGCGGTATGCACCTTCGCGCGGGGATTCGGGCACGCGCAACGCGCCGAATCGCTGCCCAACCGCATCGACACGCGCTTTGGCATCGCTTCCGGCGCGAAGACCTTCACCGCTGTCGCCATCGGCCGGCTGGTGGACGCGGGGAAGCTGACCTTCGACACGCGGCTCCGCGATTGCCTGGATGTGGACTTCCCCCACGCCGCCCCCGACGTGACGCTCCACCAGTTGCTCTCGCACACCTCTGGGATGCCGGATTACTTCGATGAGGCGGTGATGGACGACTACGAGGCGCTCTGGCGCGCGCGTCCGTGTTACGCGCTGCGCCGCCCGGCGGACTTCCTGCCGCTCTTCCGCGAGCAGCCGATGATGTTCGCGCCGGGCGAGCGTTTCCATTACAATAACGGGGCGTTCATCGTGTTGGGCCTGGTGGTGGAGCAAGCGACGGGGCTGCCCTTTGCGGAGTACGTGACGCGGGAGGTGCTCGCGCCGGCCGGGATGGCCGATTCGGGCTACTTCGCGCTCGACCGGCTGCCGGAGCGCGTGGCGTTGGGCTACATCGAGGATGATGCCGGCTGGCGCACCAACACCTACGCCATCCCGGCGGTGGGTGGGGCGGATGGCGGCCTCTTCACCACCGCGCCCGATGTGGCCCGCTTCTGGCACGCGCTGCTAGGGGGCGATTTGCTATCGTCGGAGGTTATGGCGCGGATGCTCACCGCGCACACGCGCGCTGACGATAGCGATGGTTACGGCTATGGGCTATGGATTGCGGGGCCGGAGGACGCGCCGGTGTACGCGATGTCCGGCGAGGATCCCGGCGCGGCCTTCCATTCGTCGTATCACCCGGAGCGCGATCTCATCATCACGCTGTTGAGCAACACCGATCAGCCCGCCATCTGGACGTTGCATGAGGAGATCGCGGACTATCTGGCAACTCGGCACGCCTAGTATAGCGCGGCGGAAGTCTCTCCTCAGTTAGCCCTGCTCAGAACGGATCGTCAGATCCGCGACTATACGTCGGAACGGGGAACTGACGTTCCCCTCGGAGCAAATTCAACTGAGGGGTATTTAAGTTGCGCTGTACTAGCTTGCATAACAGCACCCAGGGCGTGTGAGGATGCGCGCCCTGGGTGTTGTGTTGTCCGCCGGCGGATCAACTTTCGATGTCAGTGATGGCCTCTTCCGGGGTCTTGTTCCCGTAGATCACGCTCATCAGGCCCGGCATATAGCGATCCATCGTCTGGACGGCGGGGTAAATCGCGTTGCGGATCATCTCTGGCACCAGCACCACGCCCTCAAAGTCGAGGCTGCTCTTGTAACGCACCTCGCCGTCGTTGAAGTCCATCTCGAAGTTGCCGATGCGCAAGCCGTAGTTGGCGCGGGTGACGAACTCGGCTATCTCCAGGCGTTTATCCTCTGGTGTCTTGACGGGGGATATGACGTAGAAGAGCAATTGTTCCAAATCCACGCGGATTTGGGCGAAGCACGCGACTTGGCCGTTCTCTCCGGAAAACCCTAGCCGGTAGATCGTGCGCTCCTCTATCTGTTGTGGGTACCAGCCATCCTCCGTGAGGAAATCCCCCAGGGTTTCAAAAGCGCGTAACCCATTTTCGTGTTCTTCTGGAAGTTCCATTGGTGCAGCCTCCTGTAAACTATGCCTGAAATAACGGGAAAATAACAGACTCTACTGAAAGAAAGCCCTAAAAATCCGATTTTTTAGAAACTTTATACTACAGATAGATTTTTCGCGTGCAAATTTCATATCTATAGTAGGTCGCGTGTGGAAAAATCGGATTTTTGGACGCTTTTTAGGAGAGTCCTGGTTGGAATTATACAAGATGTTACAGGAAAATGGAATCCAGTTGGCCTTTATACCAGGCCCAGTAGCGCAACACCGGCATTGATGATAAAGAAGCCCACGTGAGTCGCCGCGTGCGCGACCATCGCCGTTTCGAGGTTCCGCTTCCAGAAGAGCCAGCCGAAGAGGACGCCGCCCAGGGCGTTGAGCAGCACGGTGCGGATGACGATGAGCGGTGTCAACGTGATCAGCGCGGCCAGCGCGGGCAGGTGGCCGATGCCGAACAGCAGGGCCGCCAGGATGTTGCCCCCCAGACCAGCGCAGGGCGGGGCAGGCCCACGCGATGGTCCAGCAGCACGCCAACTGTCACGCCAATCCCCGACAGGGTCAGGGGATTGAGCCGCGAAAGCGCGACGGCCGCCGGCAGGGGCAGATCCAGCATCTCTGGCTGCAGTGCCTCCAGTTAGCTGAGGGTCATTGGGATCAGCGACAACACGCCGGGAATGCCCAGCGCAAAGAGAACCAGAAAGATTTTGCCAGAGCGAGTTGGCCCGGCAGCGTTTGTAGCAGTTGCGCTTGCTGTGCTGTTCTCCTTCCCTACTAGGGCAAAGCCGGTGTGCGTGCGACTTTTTCGCTAACGCATCTTTTGTCTGTAATGGTCTGCGCTAGCCTGCGAATCTCCACTTAACACACTGGCTTTTCAGCAACGGCAGATGCTTCTGCCATT